>DOMT01000197.1:0-4952 GCA_003509825.1 Coriobacteriia bacterium | reverse complement strand
AGATAAGGTCGGTGCCGGTAACGTGGTCGATCGCGAGGGCTTCCGCTTTCTCGTGGATGCGGGTGCGGACTTTGTCAAGGTGGGTATCGGTGGCGGTTCGATCTGCATCACCCGTGAGCAGAAGGGTATCGGTCGCGGCCAGGCCACCAGCATCATCGAGGTGGCCGACGAGCGCAATAAGTACTTCAAGGAGACGGGCATCTACGTGCCGATCTGCTCGGATGGAGGCATCGTCTTCGACTACCACATGACCTTGGCTCTCGCCATGGGAGCGGATTTCATGATGCTCGGGCGCTACTTCGCACGCTTCGACGAAAGCCCCACCGCCAAGGTGACGGTAAACGGCAACTACATGAAGGAGTACTGGGGGGAAGGTTCGGCGCGTGCGCGCAACTGGCAGCGCTACCACACCGGCGGCAGCTCCAAATTGAGTTTCGAGGAAGGTGTGGACTCCTACGTGCCGTATGCAGGCCCGCTTAAAGACAATGTGGGTCTCACGCTCGCCAAGATCCGCTCGACCATGTGTAACTGCGGCGCTTTGAGTGTTTCCGAGTTCCAGGAAAAGGCCAAGCTGACGCTCATTTCCTCCACCTCGATCGTCGAGGGTGGCGCGCACGACGTTTTGCTGAAAGACCAGCTCGGCAGCCTTCCGGCTAATTTCCGCTAAGAGATCCGCGACAAGGAGAGATAATGCAGCAGTACGATCCGTTTGAGATTGAGCCCAGGTGGCAGGCCGCTTGGCGGGATTCACATATCGACAAGGTTGCAGAGGCCAAAACGGCTTCGGACAAGCCGTTTTACTACACGCTGGAGATGTTTCCCTATCCGTCGGGAGACGTGCATATGGGGCATGTTCGCAACTACACGATCGGTGACGTGGTCAGCAGATACAAGCGCATGCAGGGCTTTAACGTGCTGCATCCCATCGGCTGGGACTCCTTCGGCATGCCTGCGGAAAACGCCGCCATCAAACAGAACTCCACACCAGCCGACTGGACCTATCAAAACATCGATCGTCAGCGCGAATCTCTCAAGCGTCTGGGTTTTTCCTACGATTGGGATAGAACGGTCATCACGAGTGATGCGAACTATTACCGCTGGGGACAGTGGATATTTCTCAAACTTTGGGAGCGCGATCTGGTGGAGCGCAAGAGCTCACCGGTCAATTGGTGCCCGGTGTGCAAAACCGTGCTCGCCAATGAGCAGGTCATCGANNGGCGGCTGCTGGCGCTGCCACACCGCCGTGGAGCGCAAAGAGCTGGAACAGTGGTTTTTCAAGATCACCGAGTATGCCCAGGAGCTGCTCGACGACCTCGATACACTCGACGGTTGGCCCGAGCGCGTAAAGCAGATGCAGGCCAACTGGATCGGACGCTCCACCGGAGCGGAGATCGCTTTTACGCTCTGTGACGCGAACGGTGAGCCCACCGATGAGACGATCACCGTCTTTACCACGCGCCCCGATACGCTCTTCGGTTGCACCTTCTTTCTGCTCGCTCCCGAGCATCCCCTGGTTGCGGAGTTCGTGGCCGACACTGCGTATGAGGCCGAGGTGCAGCGCGTGGTTAAGCTGGCATCGAGTGCTACCGCAGTCGAGCGTTCCAAAGGCGAGCGTGAGAAAAACGGTGCGTTTACCGGGCGTTATGTGATCAACCCGATCAACGGTGACAAGGTGCCGATCTGGATATCGGACTACGTGATGATGGATTACGGTACGGGTGCCGTCATGGCCGTGCCCTCGGGCGATCAACGCGACTTCGAGTTTGCCCGCAAGTACGATCTGCCGATTCCCCCCGTCGTGGTGGCCGAAGACGACGCTTTGTTTGCCGAGCTCGAATGTGTGGGCGAGCGTCGGATGAACGATGTACCCTGGGAGCTTGCCTACGACGGCCCCGGCATCATGGTGCAAAGCGGTGAGTTCACCGGTATGGCGGGTGGTAAGGGTTCCGCCGGCGCCGATGCCGTGATCGAGAAGCTCGCATCCGACGGCGTGGGCGCGCCGACGGTCAACTTCCGTCTACGCGACTGGTTGATTTCAAGGCAGCGCTATTGGGGTAACCCGATTCCCGCTATCTACTGTGAACACTGCGGTATCGTGCCCGTTCCCGAAAGCGACCTGCCCGTGGTGCTGCCGATGGATGTTGATGTCACCAAAGGTGAGACGCTGGCGAGCCGCCCCGATTTCTACGAGGTCAAATGCCCCGTCTGCGGAGCCGATGCCCGCAGGGAGACCGACACCATGGACACCTTCACCTGTTCCAGTTGGTACTATCTGCGTTACACCGACCCGCATAACGAGCAGCTGCCGTTTGCCAAGCAGACGGTCAACGACTGGATGCCCGTCGATCAATACATCGGTGGCATCGAACACGCCATCCTACACCTGCTCTACTCGCGTTTCTTCACCAAGGCCCTGCGTGACGCCGGGCTGCTCGATTTCGACGAGCCCTTCACCAATCTGCTCACCCAGGGTATGGTTAAACTCAAAGGCGAGGTGATGAGCAAGTCCAAGGGCAACGTCATCGCCCCCGAAGATATCATCGCGACCTACGGTGTGGATGCCCTGCGCGTCTACATCCTGTTCATGGCGCCGCCCGATAAGGACCTGGACTGGTCGCAGGAGGGCCTCGAGGGTATCTTCAAGTTCATCAACCGAATTTGGCGTAGCGTCTTTGATCTGACGGGCGTAGCGGTTACCGACGACGAGGGCACGCTGCTTTCGGTCTACGATACGGGTATCGATGCCGCTGCGGCCGCCAAGCGTGCCGAGGAGCTCAACCGTGAGTGCCACCGTGTCATCGGCAAGGTGACCGCCGACTTCGAGCGCTTCAACTTCAATACCGCCATCAGTGCGGTGATGGAGCTGCTCAACACCATCAGTAGCTACCTTAAGGTGCCGCTCGAACTACGCGACGGCGAGCTGGCCACCCGAGCGGCGAAGACGTTGATCTCGTTGCTCGCACCGATGGCCCCCCATATCAGTGAGGAGCTGTGGAAGGTGGCAATGGGTGAGACGCAGAGCATCCACCTGCAAAGTTGGCCCGAGTTCGATCCCGCGCAGGCCGTGGCCGACCAGGTCGAGCTGGCCGTGCAGATCAACGGTAAGGTCAAAGCCCGCATCATCGTTTCGGCTTCTGCCGGTAACGAGGAGGTGCAGCAGGCGGCGCTGGAAGCCGCTGCGACCCATATCGGTAGCGCCACCGTTAAGAAGGTCGTCGTGGTGCCCAAGAAACTGGTGAGCATCGTAATCTAAGACAGCCGGGGAAGTGTCGAACGATCACCTCTAAATCGGCCATGTAGCCGGTACGTGGTGGATAAATCGGCACTTCCCTCGACAAAGCTCGGGCAGGGGAGTATCGTACAGCGTGGTGTTTCGCAAGGGGCTGTAAGTGGATTCGGAGTGCGACTGCAAAATATTCGAGGGGAAAAGTATAGGTGTCTTCCGAGCATAACAGCATAAAGGGCCTCGACGACGTTTTCAGACGCCTGTCTTTCGGCCCCAATCCCGAGTACGATTCGGTAACGAGCGCATTCGTTTCGCTGGGGCTGATACTCAACTACCTCGATTGTAAAAACGACAACCGTGTCATCCCCGACATCCTGGGGTCGGAGGCCCTCAGGGGGTCCGATTGGAGTGCCGCACGCTATCCGCGCACCAACCAGTTCATCAAGGAGCTGCGCAGGTTGTTCGGCGGTAATCCCAAGCAGTTCGAGCTTTGGGGCAAGCGCTTTGCGACGAAATTCAACAAAGGTTGGCTGGGACTTTACTGGGCGAAGGAGGTATTCGTCCGCAGCGCCTACAGCGGTTTGGGTAAGGAAAAGGTCTGGGAGCTCGTGACCGCGGAGGTGGCCGCCAACCGCCCCGTGCTGGTTATCATGAAAACTCTCGTGATCGGTGAGCAACCGCATAATAATTATGCGGTGACCGTTTGTGGTTATCGCCTGGGGTCCATGGGCGCCCGTGAGTTGATGGTGCATGTCGGTCAGTACGGCGATGACGTTCGCGGCAGCAGGGTTCGTTTGGATTACGTGAGTCTCGATCAGGCGATTTGCGCTTACCGCTTCAGTGTTTTCGTGCAACCTACGGCGATGTTTCCTGCTCTCCGTAAATAGTGGTATAACCGCAGTTTCCCTTTCGAAACCCCTTTCTTTTTACTTCGGCGTGATATAATCCAAGACATTCTATACGCTTTAAACGGAGATGGTTCCGATGGACACCCATGCCAATGACATAACGTCTAAAACCGAGACGAGTGACCGTACGATCGATCCCGTGCAGGCACCGTCGGTGCTCGCCGCGCCGGAGTTCATGTACAGCAAGGAACATCTCGATATCTTTACCGCGCCTCTGGCCGCCATTCGCGGGCAGGTGTCGAAGTCTCCCAAAACCGCCGCCGTTATTCTTGCAGGCGGCTCCGGAGACCGCTTCGGTCGTACGGGTGGCAAGCAGTTGCTTGAGCTGTGCGGTAAACCGATCCTCACTTGGAGTGCCGAGGCTTTCGACGCCGTTGCCGATGTGGGGCTGATCGTCGTGGTTGCCCCCGAGGAGCGAATCGATGAGTACTGTAGGGAGGCCATCGATGGTTTTCCCTTCGTTACGCCCGTGGTGATGGTTCCGGCCGGAGAGATCAGACAGGAATCGTCCATGGCGGGCATCAATAAGGTGCCCGACGAATATGAATTCATCGCCATCCACGACGCTGCTCGTCCCCTGGTGACCTCGTATCTGATCGATCACACGATAGCGGCTCTGCGCGGCAATATCGATGCCNNAGGCGCCGTTGTGGGATACCCCTCCATCGACACCCTTAAGATCGTCGGTGAAAACGGCATCATCGGCACGCCCGATCGTTCGGCGTTTTGGGTCGCTCAGACACCGCAGGTGTTTCGCGCGGATATACTGCGCGAAGCATACGCTACGGCGATGGCCGAGGGTTTCGTCGGCACCGATG
>DOMT01000063.1:214-5333 GCA_003509825.1 Coriobacteriia bacterium | reverse complement strand
TTGCATCAAACCACAATAGACCCGAAACCGCATAGCTCGGTGCCGCGGTCTCGCTCGCGGCAGTGATGGCGGATGTGGGCTCGGTGGTTGTGGCAGCACCCGGAGTAGCGGTCTGGGTGGTTGTGCCTGCACCGGTGCTCTGTGCACTACCGGCGCTTTGCGCGCCATCGGTGTCCTGCGGGCTTGCGGGAGTTGAGACAACGTCCACTCCTGCAGATGTGCCGGTGGGCCCCTGCCCACTTACAGGCGTCTCGTTTCTCAACTGCCCGGAAGCCGGCGCTTGAGAAGACTGCTCGCCGCCCGGTGCGGACTGCCCGTTACCGGAAGTTGTCTTCTCAACAACTACCGTCGGCTCGGTCTTCACCGGCGTACCTGCCGGCAGACTCGCTCCCGCCCCGGATGTATCCGACGTTTCGGTTCCGCCCACAGCAGCGGATTTACCGTCGGTGCTCGCGCCGGCGCCAACGACGTCATCGGCGTAGAGCCCCAGGGGCATCGCCAGCATCACCGTCAAAGAAATAGCCAGAAGTATTGAGAGAGACCTGGAAGCCAGATTACCCCTCTGCCTGTACTTGCGGTTAGCGGCTCTTTTGTCGTATTTCATATCTTTACCTTCCTCCTCGACGACCACCTTGCCGGTTTTCACCTGCAAATCCGTCGCCGTACAAACCCCACAAAGGCCGATGTCGGCCCTTGTTTCGCTTTGAGACAACCCCTCCTCAGTGAGTGTCCCAGCGAACCATCTCTTAAATAACGTTCATATTTTGTACTCCACCCGAAACATGTTGCCCATCCAACTACCGAGGCATTTAAAGCACTATGCCTTCTTCATATACACAGCCAGATTACTGGGGATTCATTGCACTTAACAGTACCGTTGGCACGGATGAACGGACATCTTTTGACGGAACTAAATAGCGTTTTATCTGCAATTTCGCATAACTTTAAACTACTTTAAGCTTTTCATTCGCTGTGAAAAGTTTTACGCTAGTGTAGCTGCATGTTCTTGTGGTTTTATATTGTGGATACATGCTTTAACCTTCAAGTTACCTAATCTTTGCCTATTTGCTTCATCGTTGAGCATATTCGGCAATCTTTTCGCACGATGCACCCGCTCACGATGAGAAGGCGCCGCAAATGCCAACAACAACCGCCCACAGCCCGATCAGCCGCAACAACGCCACAACCGCAAACGCGGCCACGAAGACTGTTCTCCACGGAGCAGGACGAGGAATAAGAGGGGCTTCGCAAATCACCCCACACCGTGGAGCTCGGAAGGGGCCGGTCTGTCCGGTACGGCTTTTGCGGGGGTGTGGCTCTGCCGATGCACTCGTTGTGTGTTCTAAGCTCGTTGTGTGTTTTAACAGAGAGGAGCACGTGTGTGCCGGCTCTCCGGTTATTTGCCCTGGGCGAGCCCTCGGGCCCGCGAGGCAGGCAACCTTTGGTTGGAAGCCTCGCGGGGCGCATTTCTTTAAGGCGAGATCTCGGGTCCGCGGGTTCAGGGAGCCTTACTGCCCCGACAAGGCTGAAACCGTTGGCGAGTCCTCGTGCTCGCGAGTTCGAGACACAAGCATTGTCGGTCAAGTGTTCGTCCCTCCTATGACAAGCAAATCAGTCTTCCGAAAGCCCGATACCTTGTCATAGGAGGGAAATAGTGTAAACCGGTGCCGTAACCGGATGAAACGGTAGAGGAGAATGGGCAGTTTCCCCGATATTATATACAGGTGAGGCCCTTGTTCGGCGAGATAACAAGGAGGGAGGGGCTCTGCATGAAAACAGGAGAAACGTAGGGTTTTTTCACTTTCAATTAGTGGAGGTAAAAAGCGATAAGTCGTTGAGCTGCTGATTAGAGAAATAGACCTTAGCTAGCTAGTGTTATAATATACTAAAACCTTACGTTTCTCCCGTTCTCACGCATCGCCAATTCGAACAGCACCGTAGAGGCTGTCTCATTTGAATCACAGCCCTGTTGCCGTAGCCCCGACAGTTTCCGCCTCGGTGACTCCGCCTACGTGCTCGCCAGACACTACAGTGTGAGAGACGCCGCCGCAAAAGCCGCACCGGACAGACCGACCCCTTTCCCCACTCCATGCCTCTCTTCAAACCCCGCAGGTCCACACAACTCCCGCGAAAGGGCAACCTCCCGGACGCAACCCGCCCCACAACGAGGGACTTCGCAAGCCACCTCACCCTTCCTCCCCGTAGCCTTTACCACACGCAATACTCTTCCGCTCCCTTCCCCCACCCCTCGATCGGATGTTTTTGTCGAAATCTGCGCAAATAGTTGCATCTTACGTTCTAACTCGCTATAGTACTAGTATGTTACTTTATTTACAGATGCTGCTCAGCTTTCTCATCGCCGTCCTTTTGGCCGTCATTACGATCACGGATTTCAAGACCCGAACCATTCCCGATATCTTGAACCTTTCGCTTTTTCTCTGTGGAATCTCCGTTGCCTGCCTAACCCCCGAGGTGCCCGTAACCGATCGCCTGATCGGCAGCGTTTGCGTGAGCGTGCCGCTGTTGCTGCTGACGATGGTTTTGCCCGAAGCCTTCGGCGGGGGTGACATCAAGCTTATGGCCGCCGCGGGGTTTTTACTCGGATGGGAGTCGACGATAACCGCTGCCTGCATCGGTATCGTCCTCGCCGGTATTTATGGATCCTCCCTGCTCATCACGGGCAAAAAAACCGCCCGGGATCACTTCGCCTTCGGCCCGGCACTCTGCGTCGGAATAGCGATAGCCCTCTTTCTAACCCCGAGCGGCACACTCTAAGGCCACCCGGCAGCGCTCGGAGCCAAGCAGAGTCATCTGCCCCGCACGCACACCGAAATACACCGATGCACACTCCTGCCTACCGAGCGCGCTTGTTCACCGCTCGGGTACTTCCGAGAAACCAATCGGCGCTTCCCTAACCCCGAGATGGCGGCACATTCCCAGGATATCGGCACATTTGCTATAATGGTTGGCGATTGTTAATGCAGCATAAACGCTACAAGGACGTGTTTTGACAGCTCAGCTCATACTGAATCGATATCGCCTTTTGGAGACGAAGGGTAAAGGGGGGTTTGGGACGGTCGACGTCGCTTGGGACAACCGCCTGCAGCGTCGTGTTGCCATAAAACGTATTCCCCTTTCGGACGACAAGACCACGCTTCCCGGAATCCAGGAGGCGCGCACCGCGGCTTTGCTCAACGAGCCGCACATCGTCAGCGTGCTCGACTTCGAGGTCACAGGTACCGAAGCCCTGCTGATCATGGAAAACGTCGACGGCCCCACTTTGAGCGACCTGCTCGAAGAGAGCACCGAGTTGCTCGACTTGGACACCGTTGCCGCCATCATCCACGACGTTGGCGCCGCGCTCGAGTATGCGCATGAAAACCAGGTGCTGCACCTCGACATCAAACCGGACAACATCCTCATAGACCACAAAGGCAACGTAAAGGTCACCGACTTCGGCCTCTCGGAGCTTTCGGGTACCGTAGGATTTTCGGAGCCGCAGGGTGGCACCATCGGCTACATGCCCCCCGAACAGATAGAACAGGGCGACATCGACAGCCGCACCGACCTTTGGGCGCTCGGCATGCTACTCTATTTGATGCTCGCGGGCATGAATCCCTTTCACGCCAAGAGCAGCATAGAGTCGCTCGAACTCATCCTGCGCTCCCCGCTCACCTTACCTTCCGCCATACACGAAGAGCTCGACCCCGCAGCCGACGAGGTGATCGTCACCGCCCTTTTGGCCGATAAGGAGCAGCGTTACCCGAGCATACACGAGTTTCTCGAAGCGGTTTCGCCGTTTCTCGGCTCGGTGCAAAAAGGGCGAAAAAACCTTAAGTTCCTCGTCAATAATCGCGATCTCGACGAAGTGGAGTTCGGCGACGACTGGCACCGCGAGATGCCGGTTATGGACGAATACGATGAGGAGGAAACGCGAACAAAGGCGATGCCTTGGGACTACCTTCCCGCCCGTGTACAGGGATTTTTAGGACGCCTGCTCGCAGCGGCGGCTTGTGCCTGCTTTGTCTTTTTGAGCCTCAGCGGCTTCGAGATACCGATGCTTGCTTTAGCGGAAGAGATGCGGCTGCCGCTGGTTTTCGGCCTTGTGGCGCTGATCGCCCTGGGGGCGTTTTTGGCTCCTCCGTTGGGCAGCGCGCTTGCCTGCGTGCTCTTTGTTTTAGGCGTGCTGCTGCGCGGGCACTTCTTCATCGGAGCGGCACTGGCGATACTGCTGGTTGTCTGGTGGGTGTTTTTCGGGCGCCGCAGCGCCGCGGAATCGGTACTCGTTATGCTAACGCCGCTGGCCGGAGGACTGTTTCTCAGCTTTGCCCTGCCCATCTTGAGCGGTTGTTTCCTGCCGTGGAGGCGTGCGCTCATCACCACGGCCACGCAGGGCCTGCTGCTCATCGCCATCGCCGCCATAACTTCATCCGGCTCCATGGCCCACACGGCGCTGCTCCTTGCAGGCAGCGAGCCGGGTTACATCACCGCCGCCTACGACTTCATCGCCCAACCCGTCCACTGGATCAACCTGGTAGCGTTTTTGCTGGCCACCCTGGTGATNNCGGTGATGACGCTGTTCATGGAGCCGCGTACCCGCCTCAAATCATTGCTGGGGGCCACGATATCGCTGCTGATCATCCTGATCACCTGCATATTGATACCCTTATTCATCGATTTTAATATTTCGGCATCAAGTCTTAACGAATCCATGGTAGGACTGGGTCTTTCATATATACTGTTGTTATTGTTGCTGCTGTTAGGCGTGTCCGCCGATGTAGAACAAACCGAGGAGGTTTGATGGGAGTTTTTTCCAAAATCGAGGGTGGTCTTGACAGTGCTTTTGACCGGGCGGCCGGTGCGGTCTTCAGAGGTCCGATAGAGCCTGCTCAGATAGCAAAACGCGCTGAAAAGGAAATGAATCGCGAAAAGCTGGTGGGCTCCGGTAGGCAGTATGCGCCGACGCTCTATACCGTGCTGGTTAATCAAAGCGACGACAACAAGTTGTTTGGATTCTACCCCACCATGGCGGCCGAGATCGAAACCTATCTGGTGGGTAAAGGCACCCAGGCCGGGCTCAAGTTCGACGGACGTCCGTTGGTGCGCTTTATCGTCGATA
>DOMT01000063.1:0-142 GCA_003509825.1 Coriobacteriia bacterium | reverse complement strand
GGCCAAGCAACCCGCCCTGCAACTTGGGGCGGGCAAGATGCAGAACCTGCTGCCCGAGCACTACGGAGAGGACTTTATCCCGGGCATCGATGACGCCTACGATGTCGGCGCCGGTGCTTTGGGCGCTGCGGGTGCCGGTGTT
>DOMT01000117.1 GCA_003509825.1 Coriobacteriia bacterium | reverse complement strand
GGCAAAGAGGTTGAGACATCCATCAGCCGCCTGGCCCAGCTGGCCCGTGCTGCGGGTCTGCACCTCATCATCGCCACACAGCGCCCCTCCACCAACGTCATCACCGGGCTCATCAAGGCCAACATCGTCAACCGCATCGCCTTCAACGTGGCTTCGGGTATCGACTCACGCGTTATCCTCGACTCCCCGGGTGCCGAGGACCTCATCGGCAACGGCGACCTGCTGTTCTCGCGCCCCGAATACGGCAAACCCCAGCGCATTCAGGGTTGTTATGTATCGGAGCCCGAGATCGAGGCCGTGGTGGATTACCTCAAGACCCAGGCATCGCCCGAGTATCGCGACGACATCCTCTCCACCGCGGTGGCGGGGCTTTCGGTAAGCTCGCTCGATTCCGGCGGCGGGGGAGACGACGATCCGCTGATCTGGGAGGCCGCCGAAATCGTGGTCACCACCCAATTCGGATCGACCTCCACGTTGCAGCGCCGCCTCAAGGTGGGTTATGCCAGGGCGGGTAGGATCATGGATATGTTGGAGCAAAAAGGCATCGTAGGACCGCCCAACGGCAGCAAGCCACGCGAGGTGCTACTCGACGACGTACTCGGTTTGGAGTCGCTCAAAGCCATAGAGCAGGCTGATGGCGGCAACGACGGCTGGTAGGCACAACAAGGCTTTTGACCGTTTAAAAACGGCCACCGGTGGATGAACCGGGGGGGGGGGGGAAATTTTCCCCGATTTTGATACCGAGATCGTTCGGACAGTGTATAATGCGAATGTGCTAGGGAAGATAACAACACTTAAATAGGTATATAATAGAGCAAATAGGGGTAGGTTATCTATCAATCGCAAGGTGGGGATTACTCGGATGGAGAATAGGATAACGGGGGCGAAGTCCGTTTTGTGACAGGGCTCACGGTGGGAGTGCGAAAAGGGAAGTAACGCACATTGACTTTGCTTGATTTACTCAAATTGATGAGAAGGCATCTGCGCATCGTGATTGCGCTGCCTTTGGTGTGCGCACTCGCAGCTGCTGTTGTGAGCTGGGTGTTTTTGCCCGACACCTATACATCTCGCATCTCGATGTACATTCTCACCAAGGCATCCTCGGAGTCCGAGATCATCACCAGCACCGATCTTTCGGCCAGCCAGATGATTACCAACGATGTCTCCAAACTCATCCGCAGCGGGCGGGTTCTCAACGATACGGCAAACGCACTCGGCATGGACAGCCTCAGTGGCTACACGGTCAGCGTGGGTAGCGAGACCACCACCCGGGTCATCAATGTGGACGTGAGTGGGCAGTCCGCCCAAGCCACGGCGGTGATCGCCAATCAGCTGGCAAAGACGACCGATAAGGTCGCCCAGGAGGTCATGGATCTGCACAGTGTTAACGTTGTGGACGAAGCGCGGCAACCCCTCTCGCCCTCGGGTCCTCCGCGCCTGATGTACNNTGTACACCGGCGTCGCACTGCTCGCCGGGTTGTTTTCGGCGCTCGGCATCATCGTATTGCTCGACATCCTCGATACGCGTGTGCGTAACCCCGAGGAGATCGAGGAGATACTGGACATAGTTGTTATCGGCCGCATCCCCCTCGAGGGTAAATAAGGTAAGTGGGTGGATGATGGCAAAACATACGATGTCGAAGAAAAATAACAAGAGCTTTTCTAACAACCACGAAATTCAAAACGCCATTAAGACGCTGTATGCGAACATACGGTTTCTTTCTCCCGACAACCCGGTTAAAACCATCGCGATAACCAGCTCCGT
This sequence comes from Coriobacteriia bacterium, assembly GCA_003509825.1. Taxonomy (GTDB): domain Bacteria; phylum Actinomycetota; class Coriobacteriia; order Coriobacteriales; family UBA8131; genus UBA8131. The sequence goes on along the minus strand of DOMT01000117.1, from coordinate 2,349 downwards.
GCCCAACGAGGGCAAATCGACGATAGCGCTCAATCTGGCTCAGGCGATTGCTGGTTCGGGCAAGACGGTGTTGCTGGTAGACACCGACCTGCGTCGTCGCAGTCTGGCGATGTATTTAAACCTGCGGGCGCCGTCGGGGCTGTATGCCGTGCTTGCGAAGCAGGTAGCCTTAAACGATGCGGTGATGACCACGCAGGCGGGCAACCTGTTCTTTCTCGATGCAGAGGCCGGGATTCCCAACCCCGTGGATATTTTGTCGTCCAACCGCTTCAAAGCGTTGGTTAAAACGCTGCGGGAGGGATTTGATTACGTGGTCTTCGACTCTCCGCCGCTGGGGCCGTTTGTGGATGCCGCGATTGTCGGTGCTCTCGTGGACGGTGTCGTTATGGTGGTTAGGCCCCGACACACCAAACGCAAGGATCTGCTGTTTGCCTACGACCAGCTCAAAAAGTCGGAGTCGCGCATACTCGGAGCCTGTGCCAGTTACAATGACCGCGCGAGTGCGGATTCCTACTACGCCTACTACACCGTCACGGGCCATCGTGTGCGGGATAAATACAACGAGGACGGTGCGTACGAGTTTTTGGGCGGTGAACAGGAGTCCGTAAAGGTCGAAGGGCTTTCCGCGGCGGTAGCTCTCGATACGGCTGCGCCCGATCCGGCGGCCGATTACGTCTCGCTTGCGGGCAAGGGCGGCAAAAAGAAGTCGAAGAAGAGCAGGAGGGCTTAAGATGCGCGATATCCATAGCCATATACTGCCCGGAATCGACGACGGTGCCCGCAATCTCGAGGAGTCGCTGGAGATGCTCAAAGCCGCTCGTGAAAACGGTGTGACCTCGATCGTCTGCACGCCACATGCCCGCGATCCGTTCTTCGACTACGCGGGTGCATGGGCTTCCTACGAGCTGCTCTGCGAGCACGCGCAAGGGTTTGCACTCTGCATGGGCTTCGAGGTCAGCCATCGCAAGCTCATGGAGCTGGGCATGGGCTGGGCCGATAAACTCTGCTTCGCCGAGAGAAACGAGTTTTTGCTCGAGCTTTCTACAAACGCCGGCGTGCGTGAGTATGCCGAGTACGAAAACACCATCTACGAGCTGCAGGAAAGAGGGTTCGAGGTGATCATCGCGCATCCCGAGCGCTATCGCGCGATTCAGCGAGACGCCGGCTTGGCGCAACGTCTCGTGCAGATGGGCTGTAAGCTGCAGGTGTCGGCGGACTTCGTCGTCGGAGGACGTTTGGGAACGAGCAAAGACACGGCGATACACCTGTTCGACGAGGGCTTGGTGAGTTACCTGGGCAGCGATGCGCATGTGGCCAAGCATTACCGCTATCTGGCAAAGGCTAAGGAAAAGTACAGCCCGAGAGGAGCACATGCACTGATAGGGGATGTTGTGTTCAGTTTTTAGTAGGTGAGTTATCTGCCCGTTGCGATCACGGGAAGCGTTTGATCGCAACGGGCAGGAAACTGCATGGGACATATCTTGTACAGGCTGAAAACATCGCTGGGCGCGTGTTTCGATGCGGTCAAGAGAATGAATGGACATTACCGAAGCGGGGTGTAAGCCGTGGCAACGCGAAGCGTGAGCCATGGCGCGGTAACGTGCCCCTTCCGGCTGATGGAGGGGTGAAGAATCACGATGACAGATAAATACAAATGGTATGCGGTGCAGGTGGTTGCAGGCAGGGAAAAACGCACCCTCGAACTGCTCAACAAGCTCGTAGGCAAAGCGCAGATGAAAGAGTGCTTCATAGCACAGTACGAGCGGCAGAAGAAATTCGCGGGCACATGGCGAAAATGCACGGAGATATTCTTTCCCGGCTACCTGTTTGTTTCAACCGACAAGGTGGAGCAGCTGGCGCAGCAACTCACAACCGTTCCCACATTCACCAGGCTTTTAGGTAATGAACAACAATTCATTCCTCTGACCTTGCAAGAAACGGCACTGATCGAATCCTTTACGGGCGATGAGACGAGAATTGTACGGATGTCCGAGGGCTTTATCGAAAACGATGAGGTCTTTATAACCGGAGGACCACTTGCAAACCAAGCGGCGGTCATACGCAAGATAGACCGCCACAAAAGGCTGGCATACCTCGAAATAGTGATGTTCGGGCAAGTGGTAAGGCTGAAAGCGGGGCTGGAAATTGTTAGAAAGAATAACAGTAAAAGGTAGGCTCGGGAGATTTTAGACGGGGGGGGGCTTGTGGATTCGCTTTTTTTAAGCATGCGGTATTTGTATGGTTCTCAAAAAAGAACATCACAGTACAACGACAACCTCATACTACTCGACGGTAGGTATCCGATATGGGTATCCGCTGTCGAGCGCTGCTTGCGGTTTTCGGACGCAT
>DOMT01000061.1 GCA_003509825.1 Coriobacteriia bacterium | reverse complement strand
GGCGGTTTGGCTATGGGTCCGGGATTGCCGTTCGATTACTCTGCCTCCACGGCTGAATTTCGTTTGGAAAAGCTGTACAACGATAGCGGTATGCAGCAGGGACGACATGATCTCAAGGATTTTCCGGTTTGGGCTCATTACTTCAAAATGATTCAAACGGCTCATCTGCCGGAGCTCGTTGAGCAGGGAAAGATAAAGGCGGGCATTTTGCTGGGCCTCAACACCATGATGTGGCCGCAGACGCCGATGTACCAAGAAGCTGTGAAAAACCTGGAGTTCTCGGTTGTTATCGATTATTATCTACGTCCGTGGAACGAAGATTTGATCGACATGATTTTGCCTGCTGCCATGTGTTACGAGAGGATGGCACCGTTCGCCGTTTTCGGTCGTAAGATATTTCTTCGTGAGCCCGTGGTTAAACCGCTCGGACAAGCTCGTGAGGACTGGCAGATCCTTCTTGAGATCGGCTGTGCACTCGGTTTCGCCGATCAGTGCTATAACGGTAGCGTCGAGGCGGCTTTGGAAGATATGCTGGCTAAGACCGATCTCGGCATCACATTAGCCGATCTGCGCGCCAATCCCGAAGGCTATGAAGTGCCCGGTGGTAGTAAAGACAGTAAAAAATACGAGACCGGCGGATTGCGCAAGGATAAACAACCGGGATTCAATACTCCTACCGGCAAGATCGAATTCGTCTCCGAAATACTAAAGCAGTACAACTTCGAGGGCTTGCCCGTGTACGAGGAACCGGTACACAGCCCCATCAGTACACCTGAAGAAGCCAAGGAATACCCGTTGGTGCTTAATTCGGGATCGCGTGTTCCGTTCTACACACACTCCAAGTTGCGCGAGTTGCCCTGGCTTAACCAGTTCATGCCTGAACCTGTTGTGCGATTGCACCCGAAGGATGCCGAGACGCGCGGTATCTTTAGCAACGACGAGGTTAGGCTGTTTAATCAAAACGGCGAAATCACGGTAAAGGCCGAGGTAACAAATCTTGTATTGCCGGGTGTTATCGATGTGTTCCATGGTTGGCACCGGGCAGATATCAACTTGCTTACCACACGCGACTTTGATCCTATCACCGGTTTCCCGCCATTTCGTTCAGGGCTTTGCCAAGTTGAGCTTTCCGGTAAAGGTCGTCTCGTCAGCACCAAGACCAAGGAGTAAATGTGGATACTCGAGAAAAGCAGAATGACGCCTCCGCGCCTAAGAAGAGGCGAATGAAAAAGCAATACAAAGTAGCTATCGTGTTTGGCGCTTTAATGGTGACGTTTGTCGCGTTGTGTACAGGATTTTTTGTTTGGCACGAGCAACCGGGGTTTTGCAGCACCATTTGTCATGTGCCGATGGCTCCCTATGTGGAAGGGTATGCTTCCGAGGACCCGTCATTGCTGGTTAGTACGCATGCGGACAAGGAAGTTACCTGTTTGGAGTGTCATGGATCAAATATCGGTGACCAGCTGAAAGAGGGTATGAGTTGGTTGTCCGGAGGTTATGATCTACCGCTGAAAAAACGCAAATTCGATGACAGTATGTGCCTTAATGGAAGCTGCCACGATGTCTCGGTAGAGAATCTTGCACAGTCTACAGAGCATTTAAAATATAACCCGCACTCGGATTACCATAAAGAAGGCTTAAGCTGCAACAGCTGTCATTCGATGCACGGAGAGTCAACCAATGCTTGTGCCAGCTGTCATAGTGACGCAACAAAACTCCCCTGATATCAAGATCGGGCTGATGCCGAATCAAATGTAAGTCGAGCATTTTGAACCCAGACGGCAAGTTTCGACGCAATAACGGTCTGTCGGAAACGGCAGACCGTCTGCTATAGCTGAAGTGTGTGCTCCTCATTCCTTTGCCGCCGACTCCGCCGAGAGGCTTGTCGGACACGCGAAAACAGAGCAGAGCGTATCGGAGGTGATCGGCCACACGGCGTTTTCGCCCGATCAACCGGTGGTTAACCGATTTGCATACCTGTGTGCGTTGTCGCTAGAATACTTCTGCCCGGCGCACGGAAAAGCGACGGGAAGGTCACGAAATCGATCGTGCACGAAGTTGCGTAGACAAAAAGGAGTTAAGTGTGGACATCACTTTGAAAAAAAGTATGAAAGCGAATATCGTAGCCGCGATTGCGGCGGTTTTGTTGGTGGTCTCTCTTGCACCTCTCGCAGGTTGTGACGCTTTATCCGGTGGCTCCGGAGCGGGCGCATCCAACTCCTCGACAGCGGACGATTCCTACATCGGCACTTGGAGAGCGACCTCTGCGGAGGCCTTCGGTATCGAGGTGGGCATCGCCGAGGTGATCAGTGGTGGCTTCGAGATCGAAATCAAAACAGCCGGAGCGGCCGAGCTAAGGCCTTTGGGGCAGTCTNNGCAGTCGATTCCCTGTGTTTGGAAGGCGAGCGGGGATAAGATCACGCTCAGTGGGGGATCGATCGCGGATTTCATCAGCGGTGGCGATTCGGCCAGCATCGGCGCAACCATGGAAAGCGGCAAGCTGGTTCTCGATGATTACACGGGAGAAGGCGTGAGGATAGTTTTCGAAAAGCGGGCATAACGGTGTGACCACCCATCGAAAAATTTGTCAAAAGTTTCATCCCGCTTAGACTTTGCATCTCTAATCTCACAATTGTAAGCCGGTTACCAGTATAAAAAGAATTTGTTGCCTGAAAACATTAAAGTTATTCAAGGTTTATCCGGATAAACGGCAGTTGAACCCTCTGTATTTTTAAAGAAGGGAATACTATACTTTGTTTTGTGGGTGAGCACATATGTGTTTGGATGGGGACCCACAGACTTCGACTTATTCGAAGGGGCTAGAAAAGAGACGGATCCGATCCGTCTCTTTTCGCTTCTTTGTGCGCGGTTGTCGTGTGCAGGGTTCCTTCCCCCGACCGGGTCGATTTTAATCCTGTCGCAGGGCTTACAAGATCACCGGGGTTTTAAGACGAGCTGATGCTGATGCTCGTATCGATGACCTCGAACCAGGTCTTGCCGGGCGTAAGCAAAATCTCCCTACCCGAGGCATCCTTGAAGCGTGGCGGAGCATCCGTGCCGCCCTCCCAGGTTCCATCGACGCGCTTGCCGCCGATGAACACACTTGCCTTTCCGGATGTGGTCAGATCGACGTTGTAGGTTTGGCTGCCGTTTGCGATCGGTCCGGTCTCGTAGGGCGCCCACATCACAACANNGTCCCGTATCGACATCGGTCGTCGGGCCGTCCATCGAGCGGAGGTAGCTTCCCGAGGCCGCATCGAAGCTCCACTGAGCGATATAGGAGTAGGAGAGTGGGATGTTTATGTAGGTTGCGGCAGCAGCCGAAGTCGTATCGTATTCCCCGAAGCCCAAACCATCGATATCCTCGATCACATGGGGAATGCCCTTGCTCTCGGCTCGTGTGAGGGCCTCGCCCAGCTGTAGGTAAAGATTGTGGGGAGCCTCACGGTAGTTAACCCGGTAATACAGCTCGGGAACCCTGCCGTGGGCCATGCCGTCGATACCGGCGGAGTTGATGTCGTAATGTACCGTCGAGTTCGACCCGCTGTAAAAAATGATCGACCGATATTGGGGTACTATGGAGATATCGGAGTCTCGTGCCGAGCGTACGGGACCCACAGCGTCAGGGATGTCGCTATGGAAAATGCAGTTGAACCGGGTGATACCTCCCTCGGTAACCGTCTCATATATCACATCGGCGCGCGAGATACCCATCTGGGGTCGGGCATAGGGCGTGTTTTCTATCTTCACCGAGAGCGGCCGACGTTTTACGTCGTCGCCTTCGGCATAGGGCAGTCCGGTAAAGGGCCAGGCACTTGCGGCCGGCTCGGGCTCCGGTTGCGCTTCGACGACGGGTTCGGGGTCGGACTCGCGAACAACCAGGTCGGTGTTGTTCTCGATGACGGGCTCTTCTTTCGGAGCACAGGCGAAAAGTCCGAATACCAGCAGTCCCATGACAAAAAATACGATGACTGCCGTCATCGGGGTCTTGATTCTTCCGGTTGAAAACGAAAACATGAAAGCTCCTTCCGATAATTGGTCGGACGAATGAGAGATGGATTGCTTTTGTAAAGTAAAGCGAAAGATCCTTGATGCCGTTAAAACTTCCCACGGTGATTTTACCCATGAAAACGGTTTGTTGCAAAACAATTACGCCAAATTGTGATAGACTGCCCATAGGGCCTAAAGGCCTCGAGGACAGAAGGAAACTAAGAAATCAAAACACTATAACCTCACGTGTAAAGTCTCGGACGCGAACGTAAAAGCATACATTTCGATAATGTTTTTTACTTTTGTCTGTTTGGCATACGCTTTTTATGAGGAAAGAGAGAGTTAATGGGGCTTAGGGGTTTGATCCCGATACTCGCCGGAGGTGCCGTGCTCGCGCAGGGTGTCTACTATGCGACACATAACACGAGGGAACTGTTGCGGCCGCCGGGCGCGAAAAGTGAAGAGGAATTTCTGGCCAAGTGCATCAGATGTGGGCGTTGCATCGAAGCCTGTCCCTACGTCAGTCTCCGCGCGGCAAACGATCTCGAGGGCGTTGCAGTGGGCACCCCCATACTCGATATGCGGGCCAAGGCCTGCCAGCTCTGTGAGGATTTTCCCTGCGTAAACGCCTGTCCGACGGACGCACTGGCAGACGTTGTGGCACGCGAGGATGTTGACATGGGTCTTGCCGTGGTCAACGAGGATCTTTGCATCGCCATGCTCGGTGATCGCTGTGAGATCTGCTACAACGCCTGTCCGCTGAAAAACACCGCCATCACCTTGAACCCCCGACTGCGTGAAGGGGATAACATCCATACGATATTCGCTCCCGTGATCGACGAAGAGGGTTGCGTGGGTTGCGGGCTTTGCGTGGAGCGCTGTCCGGTGGGGCCGCGAGGTGGAGAAACGGTTGATTCCAAGGGCAATGCGGATGTTGCGATAAAGATCCTGCGTGATCGTCAGCAGGCGATCGCCGAGACCACGGTAAGGTAGAAATACTTNNAATACTCCGATCGGCAGGTGAGTACCTGTCGATTCTTTGTAATGGAAACCGATGAGGAAGGGCAAAGAATGGTAAAGAAGGAAGTAAGTAGGAGGGATTTCGTCAAAGCTACGGCAGTAACGCTCGCAGTTGCCGCAGCCGGCGGAACCATGGCAACCGCTGTGGGTTGCACCAATCAAGGCGCGGGAGGCGGTTCGTCGAAGGCTGAGACGAAGACTTTCACGTCCGTCTGTCGTTTCTGTGGCTGCGGCTGTGGTGTGCTGTGCGAAGTGGATGTTGCCAACAACAAGCTGGTCTCGGTTACCGGCGACCCCGACAATGAGTCGAATAAGGGCCTCAACTGCGTAAAGGGCTATTATTTGGCCAAGGTGCTTTACGGTGACGATCGTTTGACGAAGCCGCTCATCCGTAAGGACAAATCCACGAAGGGAACCAAAGACGGTCTGACGGAGGCTACCTGGGAAGAGGCCATCGATCTGGTGGCTTCCAAGCTCAAAGAGCAATGGAAGGCCGACAAGAAGGCCATCGCCTTCTGGGCGTCCGGTCAGCAGCCTATCGTCGAAGGTTATCTGCTGGCGAAGTTTTGGAAAGCCGGTCTGCTTTCCAACATGATCGACCCCAACGCACGCCTTTGTATGGCCAGTGCCGTCGTCGCATTCATGAACGTGTTCGGAACCGATGAGCCGGCCGGTAGCTACTCGGATATCGAAGAGACCGATGTCTTCGTCACCTGGGGTGCCAACATGGCCGAGGCGCATCCGATGCTGTACTCGCGCGTGGTTGCCCGCAAGCTCGCCGACAGCAAGGTCAAGCATTACGACCTGGGCACCATCACCACCCGTACCAGTGTCAGTGCCGACAAGGTCTTGATCTTCCGTCCGGGTTCCGATAACGCCATCGCCTGCGCGATCGCCAACTACCTGGTAACCAACAACAAGGTGGATACGGACTTCATCGCCAAAAACGTCATCTTCCAACAGGGTACCGAAAACCTCTCGAACCCCTATGAGGACAATTACGATGCCAGCCCGATCGGGCAGACCGGTGGTGCCGTCAAGGTCATTACCTTCGATGAGTACAAGGCCCGTCTCGCCGAGTACACGCTGGAGAAGGCCGCCGAGATCTCAGGCGTGTCCGTATCCGATATCAGGGCTCTGGCCGACGAGTTCGCCGATCCCGCCAAGAAGATCCTTTCGCTTTGGACCATGGGTGTCAACCAGCACAACCGTGGTGTATGGATGAACCACAACATCTACAATCTGCATCTTCTCACCGGTAAGATCGCCAAGCCGGGTTGCGGTCCCTTCTCCTTGACCGGGCAGCCCACCGCCTGCT
>DOMT01000038.1 GCA_003509825.1 Coriobacteriia bacterium | reverse complement strand
TGGCCAGCATGATGACGGCATTACCCACACCGCGTGCCGCAGCGCGGGAATCACCCCTGCCCAGGCTCAGGCTCATAAAAGCCGCCGTGCCGTCGCCGATCATCAGCGCAACGGCCATGATGGCAAGTGAAAAGGGCAGGATGATGTTGGTGGCGGCGTTGCCTAGATACCCCACACCCTGTCCGATGAATATCTGATCGATCATGTTGTAGAGCGAGGTAACGATCATTGCAACTATGCTCGGGACTGCGAAGCGCAGCATGAGCTTACTGATTCTTTGTGTGCCCAGCGGATTGGTGCCGGCCATTTCTTGAGACATTCTTCTCCTATGATAATTGTAATCCACCCATGACGACGGCTCTGAGCCGCGTACATCTGTACGTATTTTGAATCAAAACAACTATGATAATACAAATCGCATAAAAAGTAACAAAAATGCTGATGTTCGTCGGCAATCCGGATGGTATTATGCTCAGATGTCATTTTTGACATCGATCATGTGCACTGCGGGACAATGCCTGAGGGCGCGTCTCCTACTCGAGGACAAGGAAGCTTTGTGGAAGTTTTAAAGAAAATCGGGGGAATGTGGAACAGCGTCAGCCTCATCAAGCGCATTTTGATAGGCTTGGTGATCGGTATCGTATTGGGATTGACCCTGCCGCAAGGCATCGAGCCCGTTGCTTTGATGGGAAGTATCTTCATCAGTGCGCTGAAGGCGGTCGCTCCCGTACTCGTCTTCTTTCTCGTGATCGGGTCGCTTGCCAATGCCAAAGGCGACGGTTCGATGAAGACGATCCTCGTTTTGTATCTCTGTTCAACACTCACGGCGGCCATCGTCGCGGTGGTGGTGAGCCTCATCTTTCCGACGGCGCTTTCCCTTACACCCGCGCCTGACTCGGTTCAAGGTGCCCCCGGCGGCATCGGTGAGGTTTTGCAGTCGCTGTTTATGAAGATCGTCTCCAACCCGGTAGAGGCGCTCGCCAGTGCGAACTACATCGGTATCCTCGCCTGGGCCGTTGTGTTGGGCATCGCTTTACGTGCTGCGAAAGACACGACCAAGAGCGTGCTTTCCAGTGTGTCCGAGGCGGTTGCCAAGGTGGTGCGTTGGGTCATCTCGCTGGCACCGTTCGGTATCATCGGCATCGTGTACTCGTCGGTTGCCGAATACGGTCCGGAGATATTTATCGAGTACGGACAACTGGTGTTGGTGCTGGTTGCCTGCATGTTGATCATCGCGCTCGTCACCAATCCCCTGTTGGTGTTTTTGATGATCCGCAAAAATCCCTATCCGTTGGTATTGCGTTGCCTTAAGGACAGTGGTCTCACGGCGTTTTTCACCCGCAGCTCGGCAGCGAACATCCCCGTCAACATGGAGCTCTGCCGTAAGCTCGGTCTCAATAAGGACACTTATTCCGTATCCATCCCGCTCGGTGCCACCATCAATATGGCCGGGGCCGCCGTCACCATCGCCGTCATGTCCATGGCCGCCGTGTATACCTTGGGTATCACCGTCGATCCGGTGTCTGCGATCCTGCTCTGTGTGCTTGCAGCCGTCAGTGCCTGCGGGGCATCGGGTGTTCCCGGCGGCTCACTTCTGCTCATTCCCCTGGCCTGCTCGCTCTTCGGTGTGTCGAACGACATCGCCATGCAGGTGGTTTCCGTCGGCCTCATCATCGGTGTGATTCAGGATTCCTGCGAAACCGCGATCAACTCCTCCTCGGATGCCTTGTTTACCGCTACGGCGGAGTATCGGATCTGGAAGCGCGGCGGCAAGGAGTTTACGCCCGGCAGCTACGTGTCGGACGAAGGCACCTCGTAAGGCGCTACCCGCCGGCCGTCTCAGCCGACGACGATCACATCTCAAGGGTACTGTCACCCCGGCGATGTGATCGTCGTTTTTTGCATTCAGTGTCTATAAAACCTGCCGCCTCCCTATAAAAATCTCAAAATGAAGCAAACGAGTGAGCGGAAATACGAATGTGTCTGCTCCATAAACCCGAAGCATGCCCTTGATTTCGATCACACGAAGTAATAGATGCCGAGTGCATAACAATTTACTGATGAGATTAAATATTAGGCTGATATCAAAGAATATTCATATTCTTGATAGTCAAATCCGTACCTAAAGGCATTCGTACAATTTTGTTAGATTTACCCGACACTTCATAATATTCATAGCTTTTCATACCCTTATAATAGCTCTGTCGAAATAGGCAAAAATTATCGCAAAATTACCCTTTGTAGCTGGAAAAAAGCCGGTAGAATACGGATCGGTATCCGAGGGGCATGAAGGGTGCCGGGTGGGGTCTCATCTGCGGGGTAGGCTGTGGGGATTCCACCGGATGGTGGTATAGAGCTCGGGTGTCAGACCCGGCATTTGGGGAGGTCGTATGGGTAGTTTTGTTCGGCTTGTCAAGTCTTTGGCGGCACTTATCGCAGTGTTTGTCGCTGCGTTGTCTACTGTTTTGGCGCTCGGGCTTGTACCCTACACGGCCGGTGGATTGACATCGGGGACACTAGACGTTCCTTTAGCGATGGCGACGTGTGGCACAGTGCTTGCACTTTTAGCACTTCTACTGATACTCATTCATGTTTCAAGACGCACGCTCCTTGTCTCCGGGCGATATGAGGATTTGAAAGACAAGGGCTTTGGCTCGCTTATCGGTTCCTTCCTTGCACTTTGCGCCATATTGGCGATACTTTTCACCGCTCTGAGCTTCGCCTACGGATTCATCGCAGTCTTTACCCATAACTTCGCAAGCCCCGCAAACGGGCTTCAAGAGGTCAAGGGTTTCATCGGAGCCATAACCCAAGTTATAACCATCCTCATAACCGCCCCGACCTTCATCTTCCTTTCAGGTATCGCATATTTCGGGTTTAACATCCTTGAAAACTTCAAGCACTCGTTCAGCGTCTTTCGCCGAGCCCTAATACCGCTTTATGCGAGTGTGCTCGTGGCCATCGGCTGCGGGTATCTGCTTTGGATAGCACTCGGATTCATCGAAAGTATCACGATTCGTTCGATACTCACCCTGGCTGCCTACACACTGCTCGGAACACTGTTCATCNNGATACTTACCTTAGCGGCCTACACGCTGCTCGGAACGCTGTTCATCCTCACCACGTTTTCCGTGTGCGCAAGCGTTTTGCCCAAAACGAGCGACGGGTGTATCAGCGGGGAGTTTCCGGGCGAGTCATCGCAGACCCTACTTTCCAAGCGTGGAGCGCGTTATGCGAAAAACACCATCTCATGCATCGTGAGTTTCGTTTTGGCCGTGTCACTTTTCGGCACGGCTACCCCCGCACTTGCAAACCCGCTCGATAAGGCTACCGCCGTAACCCCTCCGATGGAAATCGAGGCTGCAAACACCATCAACTCGGCTTTGAGCGCTCCTTTGCCCCAAGACCCGGCCGCGGAAGAACCCGTAGCCTACTACGAGGAAGAGGAGCAACAAGGTGAGATCATCGCGGCGACCGACCGGTCGGTGATCTATCAGACGGGTGAGCGTAACTTCTCCACGGTCATCGGAGGAGTGGGAAAAACGTTTACCGATGATGAGGGAGCTATGCAACTCATCGACAACACCTTGGAACCGACGGTCGATGAGGTCGCAGGACCCGTATATACCAATGTTGCCAACAGTTACACGGCGGCACTTCCCGTCGAGATCACGAAAGACACCGGCATCAGGATCGAGCGCGATGACACGTCCATCGAGATAATCCCCCAAAACGGGGACTTCTCACGCTCGGTGGCCAAAGATAATGCCATTCGCTACACCGAGGTCGCACCCGGAATCGACTACCAGTACACGCTCGTAGGTGGTGTCATCAAAGAAGACATCGTACTCAACTACGCGGGTGACACCTTTAGCTTCGAGAGCGAACTCAAGCTCGGAGAGGGTCTTTCGGTAGAGGGGAAAAACGGTGCCGTCAGGATCTATCACACGAAAGACAACGCCGACTACATAACGCTTTCGGCTCCCATCATGATAGATCAGGCGGGGGAGATAACCGACGCGGTGACACTCTCACTTGAAACGCAAGACGACGGACGACACATCGTCACCGTCACGGGAGACGAGAACTGGCTTGCCGATACTTCGCGTACCTATCCCGTGCGTATCGATCCTACGATAGATATCGCCGCAAGTGCGGTGACGCTCGTGGGTGTGGAGCAGGGCTCACCCGATATGCGCATCGGGGATAACGGATATCCATATGCCGGATACGACGACGGACTTGTGAGTAGGAATCTGCCGCTTTACGGAAGTGCACACTGGATCACGAGAACCTACGCATCCATAAACTACGATTTCTCCTACATCATGGACGAAGCCAAGATAAACTCGGCGACGTTTTCACTTCATCACTACACCTCGTGGAGTAACGGGGCGACGAACTTCGGGCTCTTTACGATGGATGATGTCTGGAGNNGGAACACCCAAAAAGAGGCCAATCACACCGCTATTTCCTACACGCAGGCAAAAGCCAACGGCGGATACCTCGACTGGGATGTGCGCGAGACGGTGAATAACTGGGTGCAGGGGCTCTACCCTCAGCGCGGTTTCGTGGTCAAGGCCGAAAACGAACGCAATATGCAGTGCGAGGTGTTTTCCAACAAGGCTTCGGCAAACCCGCCGCGTCTTATCATCGACTGGGACATACCCGACCCGGTGGATGAGGGTATTCCGCTCGACGACATCACGATAGGGCTTCGCACCATCACGGAAAAAGATGTTGCGGGCAAACTTCTCTTCGACGGAGTGTTCGCAGACGGTGTGGCCACCCCTCGCTCCATCGTGGACTACAAACTCATCCCCAACGATGACGCGGGACAAGCCGAAGCATCGAGGTCTTATAAATACCCGGATTCGTCCGCCTGGGAGAGTTATTTCCCGAACGGCACCAAATACAAGGACAAACTCTCCAACTGGCAATCCAAGTTATACGGACAACTTGAAAACGACAAGGCCTACAAGATAGTCGCCTCGGCAACGCTAAACGGCACGACGGGCAAAGAGGTCGAGTCCGATAAGTTCTTGATCTACACGGTCAAGCAAAAAGACACCCTCCCGTACATCGCCAAGCACTACGGTGTATCGCTTAACACGCTCGTGGCCGACAACAAGGTGCAAGATACGCTCGTCATCGACAAAAACACCTTGTTCATCAGAAACCCCAACACCGAGATCGCCTATAACCCACCGCCTTTGACAGACGAGCAGAAAAAGGCGATCGACTCGGCGCTGATGGGCCGCGGCAAACACTGCGAATACGGATTCGAGCCCATCAATCTGAACANNGGATGTAGCGATACCCGACCTCGGCGGTGACTTCTCCATAGCGAGAACCTACAACTCGCTCGGGGAGCGCTATCAGTCGATGTTCGGGAGGGGTTGGAGCTTTGCTTATTCGGAAAGCCTCTCGCAACTCGAAGACGCAACGATAGTCTACTCGCTGGGTGACGGCAAAACGCTTTATTTCACGCCGGATGAAAACGGTGGATATATCTCACCCGTCGGCTTCAACCTCACACTGAAAAAGA
>DOMT01000014.1:1027-4157 GCA_003509825.1 Coriobacteriia bacterium | reverse complement strand
GTTACTCCGGCACCTGCTGCGCACTCAATGCGGCCGAGAACAAAACCAAGGTCATTTTGGTGGAGAAGGATCACGTGCTCAACGGCAACGGCGTGGGCGGCACGGGCGCCATCGCCTCACGTGAGCTCGATAAACTCGGATTGAAGTTTGACAAATCCCTGGAGATGGAGCGCTGGGTAACCACCTGCGGTGGACGTTGCCGCGAGTCGCTGGTGGNNACGCTGCATGAACTGGCTGCTCGACGTAACCGAATCCGACGGAGCCCAATGCATGGTCACGGTCGGCTCGAGAAGCGCCGTGCACCCCGAGGTCGATTGCTACCACATGATCTTCGGCGGTCAAACCACCGGTGAAGAGATCAACATGGCCACCTACATCGAATATCTGTTCATGAAAAAAGCCCTGGAAACCGGTAACGCAGAGTTCGTGTTCGAAACACCGGCCGTGCAGCTGGTGCAGGACTCTTCAGGTGCCGTTACCGGCGCGATCTGCCAAAAGAGCGACAAGAGCTACGTGCAGTACAACGCATCCAAGGGCGTGGTGCTTGCCACGGGTGACGTGAGTTACAACGATGAGTACATCGATGCCTTCGCTCCCATCGCCAAGAAGGTCATGACCCGTCTGACCGCCGACAAGGGCAACGTCGGTGACGGACACAACATGGCGGCTTGGGTCGGCGGCGCATTCCAGGACGGCCCCTGGCCGACGATGATGCATCCGCAGGCAGCGGCTTCCTATCACGGCCCCTTCCTGTTTTTGAACCCCGAGGGCAAGCGCTTTATGAACGAGGCGACCTGGGTGCAGGGCAAGTGCGTCGGCGTCATGGTCAACGGCAAACACGATCACGCCTGGTCGATCTTCGATGCCAACTTCGAGGCCGACAATACGGCGAGCTTGGAGTTCGGCGGAGGCATGTTCTGGGACAGTTTCCGTCGGGTGGGCTCCTCTTACGCGGATGCCTCTGCGTCACATGCCGCTTCGGTTAAGAAAAACGTCACCGACATGCCCGCCAACTTCAAAATGGCCGACACCCTCGAAGACCTGGTCAAACAACTCGAGATGCCCGAAAAAGATGCGCTTGCCGCCATCGAGCGCTACAACAAGCTCTGCGAGAAAGGCGAGGACACCGACTTCTTCAAGGAGTCGCACTACCTCTACCCCATCAAGCAGGGGCCCTTCTACGCTACCAAGGTCGGCCCCGGCCTGCTGGTTATCGTCGGCTTNNCGGTATCCACATCTCCGATAACTTCGAGGTGCTCAATGCCAGCGACGAGCCGATCCCCGGCCTCTACGCCATCGGCAACTGCTCCGGCGACATGTACGCCTACGACTACCCGATCAACGTCCAGGGCAACAGCCACGGACGCTGCCTGGTAGAGGGCAAATGCCTGGGCGAGCAACTCGCGGGTGTGTACAAAGAGATCGTGTAACGCGGGATTATGGGGTGGTAAGGAGAGGAAACCGGGTCGTATGGATGCGGACACTGCAATCGAGTCGGATGAATGCTCTGCCGAAGAGGCCTTCGAACACCTGAGCGAACTCTACACCGCACTACCCCGTATGCAGGAAATAGGCGCGCGCCTGGCTCAGGCCAAGTGCGCGCTTCTCGCTGTCGAAACCCACGCTCGCCTACGATCGCTCCGGCGCGAAATCGAAACTCTGGAGGCACAGGAGGCCGCGGCTGCGGCGGCAGCCGAGCTTGCTCAGTCCGAGGGGAGATCGCCCGAAGCGGTAAAGCTGCTCAATTGCGACCGTCTCTACTACGCCGCCATGCGTGGATTTAAGGTGGGGCCGGCAAAAAACGAGCAAGTCGCGCTCGAAGATGCGTTGAAAGCCGGTGGTTTTACGTCGCCGGAAGAGGCCGAGGCCGCCGTGTTGCCCGGCGACGAATTCGAGCGCCTCTCGAAGGAGCTGGTAAGCTATCAAGCCGACTACGCCGAAACCCTCGCTCTCTGCCAACGCTTGGAAGCCGCAAACATCTAGCCGTCTCGAAGCCAATCAAGCCCAAAGCGTGAAAACAGGAATGCCTTCACGGCAGATTGTGCCGTCGTGAAGCGACAAAATAGCTCAAATCATGCAAAAGTCGCCATGTCGGGCCTTTAATTCGCTCCACCCGGCGACTTTCGCATGATTCAGTCGAGCTTTCACCCACAAACGGCACATTTCTGCATTTACAACCCGGCAACAGCACCACACTTGACCCTAGAGTAGACTCCAATGTTATCCTACGCACATGGAGGTGAAAGCATGCCTGAATACACCATCGGTCAGACTTCCGAACTGCTGGGCATCCCCAAAGACACATTGCGCTATTACAACAAGCTGAAGCTGGTTTGTCCGAAGCGAAGCGCAAGCGGTTATCGGTTATACACGGAGACGAATCTTGTTGAACTCAAATGCGTCTATGTCATGAAGTATGCAGGGTTCTCACTCGGAGAAATCGATGTCTTCTTCAAAGGTAGAAACCGGCTTGACGAGAACGAACTCAAGTGCTCCGTTCTCGAAATGCTTAACGCAAAGAAAATGGAGATAGCCATCAGAATCACGCACCTGTCGAAATTAGAAGCACTCATGAAGTCATCCATCAAAACGATCAGAGACAAGCGCCCGAGCGACGCGGCGACAGCGGATCGGCTGATCGAAGACATCTTCGCCGACATAACTACAGATAAGACATGAAACGTGCACTTGCACAAGAGGAAAGGATTCGGTCAAACATCCGATGAAGATAACGATTATCAACGGAAGCCCGAGGAAAAACGGAAATACCGCCAAGGTTCTCAAGACGATGGCCGCCCGGCTCACCGAGCTCGGTTGTGAGCATATCGAGTATATCGATCTGGTCGATTGCCAAATCACACCCTGTATCGGCTGTGCCGCATGCTATAAGACCGGCAGCTGCGTGATACACGATGATGCCGAAATGATCAACGGGCACATTGCTGGATCGCAAGGTGTCATCATCGGCTCTCCTACCTACGTGAGCAATGTGTCGGGATTTCTCAAAACCTACATCGACCGCGGGCATATCGTCCTTGAGCAATCCTACAGAAGCAAACGTGTGTTACCGATTGTGACGTATGGGGTCAGCGGAGGCGGTAAAGTAATCAAGATGCTTAAGAATACGACC
>DOMT01000014.1:821-1011 GCA_003509825.1 Coriobacteriia bacterium | reverse complement strand
AGACGACCCCCGGATAACGAGGGCCATCGCGAAGACGACAAGTCGACTCTACGAGGCGATATTGCGCGATAAACCAAAGTCTCTTTTCGACACCCTGATTCATACGATTGCCGGCAGACACGTGATCAGGCCGCGCATAATACGTTCTCCCGAACACTACGCCGCCGTAATCGGAAAATACATGTAAATC
>DOMT01000014.1:0-786 GCA_003509825.1 Coriobacteriia bacterium | reverse complement strand
GGAGGGTGGCGGCCCGACCGGAATACGCGCGACTACCGACCCACTTCGGCCGCTCTCCACTTTGTGTAACCGCCGGCGACCTTCCAGGCTATAAAGGCTGCAACCAAGGCGCCTGCTGCCAGGAAAGCTTCGGTGAGCTCTATGCTCACGGTGCCGGCGGCATACGGTGCGGCAAGGGAGTTGATTCCTGCGTGGAGGGCTATCGCCAACACCAGATACAGCCACTTTCGCTGCCGCGCCGCGCAAAAGACGATCACGCTGCATGCGATATGTACGGTCATAGCGATCACCCGCTCGACGAGGCCCACGCCGGCTGCCCAAGGGCTCGACTCGGTGAGTGCTCGTAAGCCTTCGGTTATCACCGTCATCTGCTCCGGTGCCGTCGCATAGACGGCTTCAAATGCACCCTCGTTGGCCATCAGAAATACCAACAGCTGGCTCAGCATCGCAAGCGTGAATACCAGATAGACCTCGATGCCGCCGTGCCCGACACCGTACATGACCGCATCACCGGTGTTCTCGCTTTTCTTGAGAAAGAACTTGAAGGCGATGAATCGACCGAACTCCTCGACGATACCCGCCCGCAAAGACAACACCAAAGTGAGGATCACGGGGCTGGTGATGAAGAGTGATGCGAGGGTGGAGGTGGCAAGCGCGATTACGAAGCACACGAAAAACACCGCTGCTCCGATCAGCAAATTAACGATGCGGGCTTTCGTGCGCCGCCAAACTACGAACCAGACAACGGCAGGCAGCAGCAACGACAAAACGATGAGCACGACTGTT
>DOMT01000177.1 GCA_003509825.1 Coriobacteriia bacterium | reverse complement strand
TCTTTCGCATCGGTTCGATCGTGCGGTCCGTGGACGAAGCGGCCGAGCCGCAGGTGCGCTACCGGGCCAAGGGATAGGATATCCTAAATGATAAAACTCGGCGTACTTATCTCGGGTTCGGGAACCAATCTGCAAGCCATCATCGACGCCATCGCGGCAGGCGATCTCGACGCCGAGGTGGTCTTGGTCATATCATCCAAACCCGACGCGCTCGGGCTTAAGCGGGCGCACGATGCGGGCATAGCGACCATCGGGCTCACCCGCGAGGTCTACAACAACCAAACGGCTGCCGACGAGCTCATCGCTGAAGAGATGCTTGGTGCCGGCGCGCAATACATCGTCATGGCGGGGTATATGCGTATGGTCACAGGTCCGATTTTGAACGTCTTCCCGGACAGGGTCATCAACATCCATCCTGCACTTTTGCCGTCGTTTCCCGGTGCCCACGGCATCGCCGACGCCTATAGCTCCGGGGTCAAGGTCACGGGTATCACGGTGCATTTTGCCAACGCCGCCTACGACGAGGGGCCGATCATCGCGGAGGAGGCGCTGGTCATCGAGGAGGGCGAGAGCCTACAGTCACTGGAGGAGCGGATGCATGCGGTTGAACACGTCCTGTATCCGAAAACGTTACAGCTTATTGCCGAAGGTAGGGTTGCCGTCGACGAGGATCGCAGAGTAAGGATAAGCTGAAAACATGAAACAGGAGCAGACGGATTCAAACGAACAAGAAAATAGAGCCGTGGTAGGCGAGCCTGCCGCAAGCGCAAAAACCAAAAAGGCCGTGTCCTCGGCCGACAAGGTCAAGTTCATCGGTCTTTTGGTGTTCTTCCTGCTCGTCGTGGTGATCAGTATTTTCGTGGCCGTGGTCATCGTCAACATGGGTACCGAGAATCTGGTTGCGGAGCTGGAGAAGGCGATTTTGGACGCCGGCCCGTTCGGTATTTTGATCTGCCTGGGCATCCAGCTGATACAGATCGTCATCGCTTTCATTCCCGGCGAGGCGGCCCAGGCGGCTATCGGCTACGTTTACGGCACGATCGGCGGCGGATTCATCACGCTGGCCGGTGCGTTGTTCGGCTCCATCTGCGTGTTTTACCTCGTGCGTAAGCTGGGTGCTCCCTTTGTGCAAGGCATGATCGGCGATAAGGATTCGGGACGGTTCAAGTTCCTGCATGAGAGCAAAAACCTCAACGCCCTGGTGTTCATCCTCTACCTCATTCCCGGGCTGCCTAAAGACGTTTTCAGCTACGTGGTGCCGCTTACCGACATGCGTCCGAGCACCTTTTTCGTGCTTTCAACCATCGGTCGTGCGCCGGCGATCTTTGCCACCACCTTCGTCGTCACGGCCTTCAGGGAGGGCGACTATCTGGCCATGGCCATCGTCGCCATCATATTCGGCGGTTTGGGTATCATCGGCATCTTCTTCAATCAAAAGGTCATTGCTCTGGTAAACGCGTTGATGAAGCGTGTTTTACCGGAAAAACACCACGAAGAAGACGTGGAAAAGACAAACTGATTCAGACGGCCGCAAACCGTTTTTTATCATAACATCACAGGATATGTGAAAGGAAGTTGCATGGCTTTATCGATAGGGATCGTCGGGTTGCCGAATGTGGGCAAGTCCACCTTGTTTACGGCGCTGACCCGCAAGGGTGGGCTGGCTGCGAATTACCCCTTTGCGACCATCGAGCCCAACGTCGGCGTGGTGGAGGTTCCCGACGAGCGCCTGCATAAGCTGGCCGAGATCGTCAAACCCGCTCGCATTCTGCCGGCCACGGTGGAGTTTTTGGACATCGCAGGGTTGGTAAAAGGCGCCAACAAAGGTGAGGGGCTCGGCAATCAGTTCTTGGCCAACATCCGCGAAACCGACGCTATCGTGGAGGTGCTGCGTTACTTCTCCGACGGCAATGTCATCCATGTCGAAGGTGAGAGCGACCCCGTCCGTGATGTGGATATCATCAAGACCGAACTGATACTGGCCGACCTGGCAACCGTGGAAAAGGCCATTCCGCGCCTGGAGAAGGAAGCCAAGCGCGACAAGAATCTGGCAGCTAAACTCGAGACCGTTAAAGAGCTACAGGGTTGGCTCAACGAGGGTCATCGGGCACTGCGCTTCGATATGACCGACGAGCAGCGCGAACACATCTATGACCTGCACTTGCTCACCATGAAGCCGATGCTTTATGTGGCCAACGTCGATGAGGATCAAGCCGCCTCACAGCCCGAGGCGATCGACGGCGTGAGCCCGATTCCCATCAGTGCCAAGGTCGAGTCGGAAATCATCGACATGGACGCTACCGAGGCCAAGGAATTTTTGGAGATGATGGGCCTTGAGCAGTCGGGGCTGGAGCGTCTGATCAAAGCCGCCTATCAACTGCTCGGTTTGCAATCCTACTTTACCGCGGGCGAAGTCGAGGTCAGGGCCTGGACCGTACCCGTCGGTGCCAAGGCGCCGCAGGCCGCCGGCGTGATCCATACCGACTTCGAGCGCGGGTTTATCAAGGCTGAGACTATCGGTTATAATGATTTTATTGCGGGAAACGGTGAGGCGGGTGCCCGGGCGGCCGGTAAGATGCGGCTCGAAGGCAAGGATTACATCGTGCAAGACGGCGATGTGATGCACTTCAAGTTCAACGTTTAGGGAAGCGCCGATCGATCGGTACTTCCGGGGGGTATCGTGGTTTTGTTGTCCGGCGCGGGGGGAGCCTCTCTTTTGATGCCTTTCAGCTCGCCGGCCGACAACTTGATATGGTGGTGGAGTTGTGGGAGCGCGTCCAAGAGGTATCGGGAAGTCGTCTAGGATGGGGAGGCGTTCGGTTATCGACGCCGCCTTCGACGGTACCGCCGGAAACCACTGGTCGGCAGCCACTCTTGCAAAGAACTTCAGAAAACTCATTCTTAACATCAGAATAATCGGTGTTGCCGCCGCCGCCCTTCTTGCGCTGGCTCTCAATATCACCTTGCTTGATGCGCAAACACTCGAAGGGGGAGAACATCTCCTGGTTGAGGCGCAATCGAACGAACCCGTGGTGATTTCGGTCGTCGATGGGGATTATGGCGGCGAAGCGGCAGACCTTTCGGGTCTTGCGGAAAGCGACGCAGCAGGCAGCGCCGAGGAGGATGATCGGGCGACAGACGAAAGCGACGAAGGCGCGGCAACGGGCGTTGCAAGCCCCGAAGCGACATTGTTTCAGGGTGGTTGGGTGATCGCCGACGATGCGCGTTATTATCTCTTTGCCGATGGCAGTAAGGCTGTAGGCGAGGTTTTGATCGACGGCGTGTTGTTCAGCTTCGATGAATCGGGGCGCTGGCTCACAACACGTTTGGATGTTCCGTATACCTCGCAATACCCCGATATGCCTTTCGGCTGCGAGGTGGTGTCGGTCACCATGATGTTGCAACATGCAGGCGTGCAACTCACAAAGGAGGACGTTGCCGCGGGGCTCAGTTATTCCCCCGACCCCGATCAGGGGTTTACCGGTAGTTTGTATTACACTAATTACGACGGCCTGGGAGGCATCGTCCGGCCGCAGGGTATCGCAAATGTGGTGCTGGGCTACGCGGGGAGCGCCGTCGATCTGACGGCAAGTGCGTGGGAGACGATCCAGGCCTCTCTCGATGACGGCAAAGCGGTGTGCATGTGGATTACGACTCCCGCCCTGGATCACACGGTTGTATTGACCGGCTACAGTGCAACGGAGGTTTGGTACAACGACCCGCAGGTAGGCAAGGATGTGGTCATGGGAGTTGATCTGTTCAGGTACTATTGGCAGCAAAACGGGCAGCGCGCATTGTCATACTGAACTACCTCCCGAGCGGTAAAATCAACATAAAATACATATATTTTGACTATGGGCTATAATGGCTTTATCAGGGGAATGATTTAACTCTCAGGGGGCCATACTTTTGGGCGGGAGCTCGAGAAATAGCGGATCGCATTTTCGATCGAACGAAAAGGTGGAAAAGTCCGGGTACACCGGGGGTCGTTACAAAGTGCCGATCCACGGGCAGTCATCCGCCCGTGGCGTCGGTGGAACGCGCTACAAGACACCCGCCGTGGAGCAGCCCGGCCCGGGTATCGCCGCCGACTTGAGGAAGCTGAAGATCATCGCCCGCATATTCGCGCTGACATTCGCCTTGGTGGTCGTGATCCTGCTCAATGTTTCCCTTCTTCAAACCCAGGTGCTCTACGACGACACCCGGGAGCCTTCGATCAAGGAGATAAACCCCACGGTAACTCCGACCTCCGCACCGTAGCCGCTTTTACCCGATCGGCTCCGGAGGTGTGCTCAACCTTCCGGAATACTTGGAGAAATCGGGGCTTTGCGCTTGCGTACGCCGATTGTAGCCGGCACACTGCTCGAAGAAGAAATCGCAGGCGCCGGCGTGGCATCGGGTGCCACAAAACCGTAGCGGAGGAGTGAATCGATGAAGGAGAAGTTCGTTATCGCGCTGGACCAGGGTACTACGAGTTCACGTGCGGTCTTGATCGACCGCGGCGGTAGAATCCGTGGTATGGCGCAGCATCCGCTCACGCAGTATTACCCTCAACCCGGCTGGGTGGAGCACGATCCGATGGAGATTTTGTCGTCGCAGCTGGCGGCGCTCACCGAACTTTTGGTGGCGCGGTCCGTCGGGCCCGATCAGATCGACGCCATAGGCATCACCAACCAACGCGAAACCACGATCGTTTGGGATAAGGAGAGCGGTGTTCCCCTCACCAACGCTATCGTGTGGCAGTGCCGCCGCACCACTCGCATCATCGAAGAGCTCTGTGAGCGGGAGGGCTTTGCCGCGACCGTCACCGCAAAGACCGGGTTGATTCCCGACGCTTATTTTTCTGCCGGTAAGGTCAAGTGGATTCTCGACAACGTGACCGGTGCACGCAAAGCTGCGGATGCGGGTCGTTTGGCTTTCGGCACGGTGGATACCTGGCTCGTTCGGGCGCTGACAAACGGAGCGGTGTTTGCCACCGACCCCACCAATGCCAGTCGTACGATGCTTTACAACATCCATGAGGGTAGATGGGATTCGTGGTTGCTCGAGTCCTTTAACGTACCCGAGGCGATGCTGCCCGAGGTGCGTCCGTCATCGGGCGATTTCGGCGTTACCGCGCACCCTAGCTTGCCTGCGGGTATCCCCATCCGTGGCGTTGCCGGAGATCAGCAGGCGGCGCTGTTCGGGCAGTGTTGCTTCGAGAGCGGCCAGGCTAAAAACACCTACGGCACCGGTTGTTTTCTGCTCATGCATACCGGAGACACAGCCTGCGAGTCCGGGCATCGACTGATAACGACCATCGCGGCGTCGGCACCCGACAAAGCGGATGCCAAAGCGCCGTCGAAGACCGAGTATGCCCTGGAGGGCAGCGTGTTCGTGGCGGGCGCGGTGATACAGTGGCTTCGCGACGAGCTGCGCCTGTTCCCGGAAAGCAAGGACGCCGAGTACCACGCGTCAAAGGTGGAAGATTCCGGCGGGGTNNGCAAAGCGAAGAGTTGGCGTTGTCCGTTTCCGATACCGGCGGGGTCTTCATCGTACCGGCCTTCACGGGTCTCGGTGCTCCCTATTGGGACCCCCATGCTCGCGGGGCCATCCACGGACTCACCCGGGGTGTGACCAAGCAACATATCGTGCGAGCGGCGTTGGAGTCGTTGGCTTATGAGGTGTATGACCTGGTAAAAGTGATGGAAGACGACGCGGGCGTTTCCATTCGTGAGCTCAACGTGGACGGTGGCGCCAGCGCGAACAACTTCCTCATGCAG
>DOMT01000075.1 GCA_003509825.1 Coriobacteriia bacterium | reverse complement strand
CGCTGGCGCAAACGTGGAACAGCGAGCTCATCGAGCAGGTGGGCACGGCCATGGGTGTGGAGCTCGCGGAGTTCGGTGGCACCTTCCTGCTGGCGCCCGGCATGAACATCCAGCGCAACCCCCTCTGTGGGCGCAACTACGAATACTACAGCGAAGATCCCCTGCTCACAGGCAAAATCGCCGCCGCCCTCACCCGGGGCGTGCAAGGTGTCAAGGGCTGCTTCGTTACCATCAAACACTACGCCTGCAACAACCGGGAGGCCGATCGCAATCACTCAGACAGCATCGTGGGGGAGCGGGCGCTACGCGAGATCTATCTCAAGGGTTATCGTATCGCGATCGAGGAGGCGGACGCCAAGGGTGTGATGACGAGTTACAACAAGGTCAACGGCGTCTACACTCCTAACAGCCACGACCTCAACACCAAGGTGCTGCGTTGCGAGTGGGGCTTCGGCGGTTTGGTGATGACGGACTGGTTCTNNTGGCGAGCGTGGGGGCGGCCATCCACGCAGGCAACGACCTCATCTGCCCCGGTGAGCGCAAGGACGCCAGGGAACTTGCAAAAGACCTGGCCGCCGGCGTGCTCAGCCGCGAAGACCTCAAGCGCAGCTGTGCCCGCATATTGGAGGCGGCGGTGCACTCCGACGGATTCCCGATTGCAGAGGGCTGAGTCCGTCACCCACTCCCGGGGTGTAGTGAAACAAAAAGCGCTTTTCGCCCCCTCGTGCCGGGCTAAGTNNGCAAAGACAAGCGATCACACCGTTCACGGGCTGGTTTGCTTGTCTTTGACGCACTTTAGCCCGAGCTCCGTCTCCTCGTCCCCTTCATCCGCAAAACCTGACGCACGGCGCCGACGTACGGTGCGGCGCAGTGTTACAGCCCGACAAAACCGGCCAAACGCCTCCATGGGTAGGAAATACGGCCGGACCGGACTACAATAGAGGCTTCACATCGGATCGCGCTCGGCGCGACATACGCTGAGCCACGGTTTGTGGAAGCCCATCAAGGGAGCGGGCGAGGAGAGAGAGTGCCGGTACGACGCAAAAAGGATATCGCAGCATCGCTCAGGGGCATCTTGGCCGTCATCGCCACGATAGCGTCCTTCATCGTTTTGTTGATGGTCGTCGTCGTTGTTGAGAGATTGATCCTCGGCTGATTATGTGGCCTCGTTTTCAAAAGTCCGATCTGGGTATGATCGCCCATTATCTCGGCAGCATGGTGTTGCTGATCGGTGTCATTATGGTGTTTCCGCTGGCGGTGAGTGTGATCATGAGCGAGTGGAACATCACCGGCAACTACCTCATCGGTGCGGGGGCGGCCACGGTGATCGGTGGCCTGCTGCGGATGTGTCGCATCTCCCCGGGTGCCTTGGAGCGCCGCCAGGCTATCGCCATCACCGGCTTGGTTTGGATCGTCGGTGCTTTCGTCGCGGCCATACCGTTGTGGCTTTCGGGCCACTATCTGTCGTTTCTCGATGCGCTGTTCGAGGGCGTATCGGGCCTCACCTCCACGGGCTTTACCCTCTGTCAAGACATCGATCACCTCTCCACCGCCGACAACATGTGGCGTTTTACCATGCAGTTCCTCGGAGGTCAGGGCGTCGTTGTCATCGCCTTGTCGCTCGGGCTGTTTTCCAAGGTGGGATCGTCGTTTTACACCTCGGAGGGACGCAACGAGTTCGTGATGCCCAACATCAAGAAAACCGCCCGGTTCATCTGGCAGTTCTCCTCGATCATCGTGATTTTCGGTACGATTCTGCTGTTTACGGTGCTGCTGCTCTACGGCTTCGATCCCGTGCGCGGCTTCTTCCACGCCCTGTGGGTGACCATCGGCGCCTATGATACGGCGGGTTTTGCCCCGCAAAGCCTCTCCATCATGTATTACCACTCCTTCCCGCTCGAAATTTTCGTTATGGTGCTGATGATGATCGGTGCCGTGAACTTCGCGCTCTATGCACGCATCTGGAAGGGCGGATTTCGCTCCACGGTACGTGAGTTCACCGCCGACATCGAGATTCGCACTCTGGCGATCTGGACGGTGTTCATCCTGATGGCCTTCGTTGCGGCCATTTTGGCGGGCAGCTTTCTCACCGATTACTCCGGCCTTGCCCGACGCGGGGTGTTTACGATAGTGGCCGCAACCACCAACACCGGTTTTCAGGTGCTTTCAACCCATCAGATCAACGCGCTGCTCAGCAGCGGTGCCTTCTTCATCTTGGTGCTGGCACTGGCTATCGGCGGTAGCTCGGGATCGACGGCCGGCGGCATCAAAGCGCTGCGTATCGGCATCATCGCCAAGGCCACCTTAGCCCGCATCAAGGACGTGCTGGCGCCCAAGTCGGTGCGCAACACCACCGGCTACACCCACCTCGGACGGCATCTGCTTTCCGGCGAGGTTACGGGTGCGGCCATGACCATCACCATCCTCTACATCGTCACCTATGTCACCGGCGCCATCGCCGGTATCGTCGCGGGCTACGAGCCGATCAGTGCCACGATGGAGTCGGTTTCGGCCACCTCCAACGCCGGGCTCTCTTCCGGCCTCATAGCGCCGGATATCCCGGTGTATCTCAAGATCGTCTACATGTTGCAGATGTGGTTCGGACGTTTGGAGTTCATCGCCTTTCTCGCCGTCATCTTCTGCTTTTTCGCATCGCTCAAACCGCGAAGGAGGGCGAAGCTATGAGAAGGTTGCTTGCTTCGACAAAGCCGTTTGCCCTGATCGTTGCCCTGACCCTGGCGTTTTTGCTCGCTCCACCCATCCCCGCGTTGGCCGCCACCACAACCGTGACCGAACTCACGAACGCCGGCGTGCAGATGGACGGTCAACAGGTGGTTGTGGAGGGCGAGGTGATCGGCGACATCATCTACGCGGACGTCGGGCATAAATGGTTGATGCTCTCCGACGGTAACGCGAGTATCAGTGTTTTGACCAAAAACGCCGACGCGCAAAAGATCGTCTACTTGGGGCGTTACAACCAGGTTGGCACCCGTGTGGAGATCAGCGGAGTCTTTCGGGTGGACGATACAACGCGCGACGGCCTCACCGATGTCACCGCGCAAAGCATCAAGATCCTCGACGAGGGCTATGCGGTGCAAAGCCCCGTCGATTGGCAAAAGATTCAGATCGGTGCGCTGCTGCTGGTTGTGGGCGGCATTGTGATCTTTATCCACTGGAGACTCAAGGAGCGTACCCGATGATAGGTACGGGACGGGTGATTTCGTTGGATCGCGGTTATCCGTTGGTTAAAACGGATACGGGAGAGGTGCGTGCCCAGCACAGCATCGAGTTGGTTAAAAACGTCGATTTACGTTCGGTGGTCGGCGATATCGTCGAGCTGGAGTTTCCGCCCGGCCAGGACACGCCGCTGATAACGGCCATCCGCGAGCGTGGCCACACGCTCCATCGGCGTTCGCTCGTGGAATCACGCAGTGTGGGCTCGGGCAAATACGAAGAGCAGATTCTGGCCACCAACATCGACGTGGTCTTCGTTGTGAGCAGTTTGTCCAATCGCCACATCGATGTCTCCTATCTGGAGCGTCAACTGGTCATGGCCCATGAGAGCGGGGCTGATGTGGCCGTTGTGCTTACCAAGGCCGACCAGGCCAAACACCTGGAACAGGATCTCGTTGCCGTGCGGGCCTGCGCTCCCGGCTGCGAGGTGATAGCGGAGTCCGCGGTGACCGGTGAAGGTTTGGAGCGCATCAGGGAGTTGGTTGCGGGCGGCCGTTTCGGCGTGTTGCTGGGACGCTCCGGAGTGGGTAAATCCACGCTGATAAATGCGTTGCTCAAGGAGCCGGATATCCTCTATAAAATTAAAAATCAACATATTCAGCTCAAAGAGCGTCGTTAAATAAGCGAGAGTG
>DOMT01000066.1 GCA_003509825.1 Coriobacteriia bacterium | reverse complement strand
GGGTTTTGTCGGGAGGTGGGTGCGTATTGTGGCGTCGGAGTTTCGAACGGCTTGTAGCGCGCCGCATGTGCCGGCGTCGGTGCAGGTAGGGGGACGGGTGCGCCTGTCGGTGGCGGTGGGTCGAGGTCGGGGTGTGCCCGGTGCTGTGTTCGGTCCGGTACCTGCGGGTAAGCCTGCATCGTCGACAGCTCTGCCTCGAAAGGAATGCCCGGTTGCATCGGTTCTCCGTATCCCGGCTGTGCCGGATGCGGTATCGGATCTTGGTGGATGGGCGCTTGCTGCGCGGGCATCTGCTCGGGTGGCGCAGGCCATGTTCGACTCATATCCCGTTCACGCGAAAGCATGAAGAGCTGCTGTTGCATTTCGCGGATCTTCATCTCGATTCCGCTCAGCTTACCGGTGATGAGGGCACCGAATGCGATCACGGCAGACAATACGATCACTTCCATAACGGGCATAATCTCTCCTCTGTCAGACGTACGCGTTTGGAGAAGAGTCGACTGGTTGCTGTGAGCCGGCCGTAGGGCGGTGTACAGATGATCAATCGATACTTCTCAGGCGTCTGAGCGGAATGTCAGACGATTCTCATCCTGTGTTCCGATCGTAGGTTTCTGCGTGTAACTGGGTGGGAGGTCATCGATATTGAACGAGAATGCGATACAGAGACCATACCGGGTAAGCAGGCGGTAATGTTGCGATATTGAGTTTTGTTGAATGATAAAACCGTCGTTCCGGGCGTGTCAAGATACTGATTTCAAATACATTTTATTGTGAGGTAATGCGGGTGACGGGGTTTGGTCTAGCCTTTGGTGATCTTGGAAAGCCCGTCGAATGCATCGGACAAAGCGCTGGGTACCACAACTAACCCACCCTTGTCCTTGACACTGTTGGAAACGAAGCTCATGGCGCGGAGTTGCATCGCGCCTTCTTCCTCCTTGTAGGTTCGGGCGGCATCCACGAACATCTCGGAGATTTCTTTTTCCACCTCGGCCAGGATGACCCGGGCGTTGTATTCCCGCTCGGCCTGTGCCTCCACGGACATGGCGTCTTGCAGCTCGGGCGGAATCTCGATATCGCGGATTTCCACCGAAACCGCGGTAACGCCCCAGTCGGTCATCTTCTGTTCCAGCGCGGTTTTGACCTCTTTGTCGAGCTGTACGCGCCGGGTGCTCATTTGGGCGATACTCATGCCGCCGATGACATCGCGCAGTGTGGTCTGTGATATCCAAAACACCGACTTCTCGAAGCTCCTGATCTCGGCACAGGCTTTCTTTGCGTCATATACCAGCCAAAACAATACGGCATCGACGTTTACGGGAACCAGGTCGGAGGTCAACACCCGCTCGGCCTTGAAAACCGTGGAGCGTAGACGCAGATCGACGATGGCGGTAACATACTCTACGAACGGGATGGTGAAGAACAGCCCCGGGCCACGCATGCGGTTGAGTTTTCCGAAGCGCAACACCATCGCGCGCTCCCACTCCAAGATGATATGCACGCTATAAAACAAGAGAGCTGCCGCCAACAATCCACCGATCACATAAACCGGAGACTTTTGCAACCAAGCGATTGTCGTAAATATCATCAGTACGATAATGGAGACGGACACTCTGAATACCGTGGCTCCGCTGCGGGAAGTCGACGTCTCTTCGAAGATCGGTGAGCTTATATGTACCGGGCCTGTATCGGCTTTCGCGTCATATTCTTCAAGGGTCGTCTTTTCATTCATTGAAAACTCCTTTATTTCATATGAGTGTTCGGTGGGCATTCTCTCTTGTTAAGTTGCAACATCGAACTTCTGTTTGATACGCGTCATCAATTCTTCAGGACTGACGTTATCCAGTTTCGCCACCCTAACCAGCTCTTCGATAACAAGGTCGATAGGGGAGTCCGGCAGCTGCATGGTCTTGTTGCTTACATCGGCAACGAAAGATCTCTTTCCCTTGCTCGAACATATCAGTCCCTCGGTATCCAGATCTTGATACACCTTGTGAATGGTGTTGTAGTTCACTCCGAGTTGTGTTGCCATCTCACGAACGGTCGGCAAAATGTCGCCGGGCTGATATTGCCCGGACTGTATCAGGAAAAAAAGCCAGTTTCGGATTTGTACCCAAACCGGAATCCCTGAACCCTCATTTATCTGCAAAGGTTCGATTTTGCTCACAATTTCACATTTCATAATTGGTTTTGGTAAACTATCGTACACATACATGATACCAAAACATCGGACGGTATTCATTTTCCACAAAAATGAGCGGCATGAGTTGATAGGGCGGCGTAGTATTCCGATGAAGCATATAATGACGGCGGAAAGTGTAGAGTGGGTTTTATCAGGTTCTTTGCGTCGGCGCACGTGCGGAGAGTGATAAGGAAGTTGTAGTGCAGACTACGTTTGGCATAGCCACGGTATTCTACCTTTGTTTGGGTGCGGCANNGGGAACGAGGCATGTGCGAAGCATCAAGGTCGGCATTTGGATTGCGCTAGGCTTCCTGATCTGTGGAATAATCTGTCTTGTTTTGGATTTGGGTAGACCTACGATCGCGCTCAACCTCTTTCTTTTCACGAACTTTGATGCCTGGGCAACGCGAGGACTCTGGTTGCTGCTGATCGCAATGCTCTCCTACACGTTGCTTCTCGTTGTAATCTCAAAGACTACTTCTCAAAGAATATCTTCGATTTGGCATGCCTATAAACGATACCGTGAGATCATCGCATTGATATTTTCATGGATCGTCATTGTTGTCAGCGCGCTGCTTGCGCTTTACACCGGCTTTCTTCTTTACGACTCCGTTGCCATACCTTTTTGGCGAAGCCCGTTTTTACCTGTGCTTTTTCTGCTTAGCTCGATCAGCGTCGGCCTGAGTTTGTTTGCGGGCATCACGTCCGCTCTTACAACGCAAAGGCGGCGGACCGAGGCGAGTGATACGGGAAGGGGTCTCGTGGGTGCCGATGCCGCCGCAGAAGCCGGAGTGCCTAAAGTTACCGTCTTGCTCCTTGAGGCGGTCTTTTTGGCGGCGTATCTGGTAGGGGCGAGTTCCGGGGTTACGGAGTTCGGATATTTTGAGGTGGTGAAGAGTTCTGTTTCCTATCTCGTATTCGGTGGACTGTCCATGCTTTTTTGGCCGTCTGTTATTGCTTTCGGTATGGTCATTCCTTTATTGATCGCAATCATTCGATCGACGCCCTATGCAAAAAAGACACCTGTTGCGCTCGATATTGTCGCTATGATCTGCGCTGTCATCGGACTGGCGGCCTTGCGCTATGGGATAGTGTTCTCGGGCATGAGTATTTATTAGCCGGATACGGTGATGCGGGGAAGTAAGAATGCCCGGCCGCCGGCGCCCCCGTTCTCGTGGATACCGCCATAAATCCAACAGACTCTCCACCACAACAAGATCTTTTCAGACAGCCTGCTGTCTTGCGTCTCGAAGGAGAGTGTCGATCTTGAAATCGGGTAATCGAAGATATAGACCATCATATCACTTTATGATACAGTATCATAAAGTGATATGATGGATTTCATACGAACCTATGACACTTGATGTCATAGGTTTACTGCAACTGAAAGGAGGGGCTCGATTTCATGTCGTCGAAGGTTTGAAGTTGAAGGTCGAAAGGATGGTTGTATGTTAAAGGGAAAAGGAAAAGATCCGGGATATAGCAGACGAAGTTTTCTCAAGGCCGGAGCGTTGGGAACGGTGGCGCTTGGTGCTGTTGCCACAGGCATGTTTTCTTTTAGTGGTTGGCTTAAAAAAGCCGATGCTGCGGACACGGCAGTCGAAGAACGCGTAGCCTATACCTATCACAAGCAGCACTGCCTCGGTCACTGTTCGCTTAAATGCACCACGAGGGAAGGACGTTTGTGTCTCGTCGAGCCGAATGATACCTGGGGTGAGGACAGGATGAGGGCGGTTTGTTCGCGAGGTATTTCGGAGGTGCAGCACATTTACAGCGCCGAGCGCATACAAACCCCGCTCAAGAGGGTAGGCGAGCGCGGTGTGGGCGATTTTGTGTCCATAACCTGGGATGAGGCGCTCGGCATCATAAAGAAAGAGATAGAAAAGTCCTGGGATAAGTATGGTAGGGACTCCGTTATCTTCAAAACTTCACTGGAGCCGTTCTTCCCGTTTTTAGCGAGTTTGCTCGGAGCGCAGACCGGCGGCAAGGCGGGCCTCGATAACGGCATCGACAACGGTACGGTACCGGCCTTCGGCGTCAGCGGGCATTTGGCTCCCAACGATCTCAGGGACTTCGTCAACGCTAAGAACGTGCTTCTCTTCGGCACCAATCCTTTTGAGTCATGCATCGCCGATAGCGTTTATTTTCACGAGGCCATCGAAGCGGGTGCCAAATTCATCACTATGGATCCGCACTTTTCTACCACTGCGTCCAAGTCCGAAACCTGGGTGCCCATAACCGCAGGTACCGATGCGGCTCTCGTGCTCGGTATGATTACCGAAATCCTCGACAACGCCTGGCAAGATGAAGATTTCATGCGGCAATACACGGGTTTCCCCTTTCTTGTCGATGTCAAGGACGGCAGCTACCTGAGAGGGCCTGCTCCCGCCTTTGAACCCGACCCCGCAAAGTCCGACGCAAAGGCGCCCGAGGCGGCTTTTATGGTGTGGGACGGCAAAACGCAGACCGCCGTACAGCATACCGATACCGAGGCGAACGCTGAGCTTGAAGGAACCTTTACCGTAGACGGAAAGCAGTATAAAACAGTATTTACCCTGCTTAAAGAGAATCAAAAGCAGTATTCCGTGAGCTGGGCCTCCCAGGTGACGAGCGTTCCGGAAAAGACCATACGGGAAATCGCCAAGCGTTATGCCACGGAGAAACCCAGCACGATTTCTTACGGTTGGGGTGGCACGGACAAGTTCAGCAATGCCGACATCTTCGGACACGCGCTTACTGTGATGGTTGCCCTCACCGGCAACACGGGCGTGCCCGGAGCTTCGGTGGGTTCGGCCGTAGGATGGGTCGCCTTTTCTGCGCCGAAGCTGCCGCAGTGGCCTATCCCCAAGGAGTACAAGCCGGCTGCTGCCCCCGTGAGTATTTACGATTTTCCGTACAAAAAGAACAACGCCCATGTATTCATCTCCGTCGGTGATAAGTTCATCCAAAGACAGGCAAACTCAAACGTCTTTCTCAAGTGGGCTAAAACACTCGACTTCGTTGTACATATCGACATCTACAACACACCTGCCGTTGCGTGGGCAGACATAGTATTGCCTGCGTCGACCAAGTTTGAGAGTAACTCCGAACTCAACGGTATCCTTACAGTAAACGGTCATGTGCAGCTGGGTGAGAAGGTGCTTGATCCGCTCTTTGACAGCAAACCCGACTTTGACATTCAAAACGAGTTTGCCAAGCTCTTCGGCCTGGATTCTCTCATGCCTAAAACGGAGGTTGAGTACGTCAAGTACAGAATCGAAAACGCGGTAGACCCCACCATTAAAGGTCTTACCTTCGAGAAGCTGCAAAAAAACCAAGGTCTGTATTGCCAGGATGGTTTTGAAACACCGCGCATCATGTTCCCGGACCGGGTGTATAAGACGCGCTCGACGCGCCTCGAACCTTACTACGATGATTTGGTTACCTTTAATCAGCAACTGCCGAGTTACGAGACTCCCTGTGAAGCCTACGCGGAAAACCCCCTTACCGAGAAGTATCCGCTTATGCTCAGTAGCATGAGAACGCGTTTTCAGATTCATAACCAATTCGTCGATGCGACGTGGCTTCGGCAGTTCAATCAGCCCTGCATCGAAATCAATCCNNTGCCGAGGCACGCGGACTCAAGCAGGCGGATATTGCAGAAGTCTTTAACGACAGGGGTAGCTTCAGCAGCAAGGTAAACATCAACTCCATTGTGCGCCCCGGGACGGTGCGCATCAATGAGGGCATCTGGCCTAAATATCTCGTGAGTGGCGGCGTGCAAAACGTAACCAACGACACGATGATCGAGCGGGGCTACAAACTGGTAACGGGTCCCGTTATTCCCTTTAACGACACGCTGATAGAAGTGCGCAAGGCCGGAGGTGCATCATGACGAAATTGGCCATAGTAACCAACCTGGAACGTTGCACGGGATGTCAAACCTGTTCAAACGCCTGTAAAATGCAAAACAACGTGCCTATGGGTCTTTTGTGGAACCGCGTCATCACGGAGGGAGCAGACGTTATCGACGGCGCCGTGGGAACATACCCCAACCTCACCCGCTCGTTTTTACCCCTGACATGTCAACACTGCGAGAACCCGGCTTGCGAAAGCGTGTGCCCGGTAGGAGCCACGTATAAAGACGAGCTCGGTCGTGTACTCATTGATTACGACCTTTGCATCGGTTGCAGAATCTGCATGGCTGCCTGCCCTTATAACGCACGCGTTTTTAATTGGGAAAAGCCCGTGCGCGATCCGGGTTTCAACTACGGCCATAAAGACGTCCCCGTGGGGTCTATGGGAACAACCGAGAAGTGTACGATGTGCAAAGAGCGCACCGATGAAGGTGAGGAGCCCATGTGTGTGGTGTGTTGTCCCTCGCGTGCCCGTACCTTCGGCGACTTGGACGATCCTCAAAGCGCCGTCTCCGTTCTTATCCGCGAGAAAAAGGCCTACCAATTGCTGCCCGAGATGGGCACCAATCCACAGGCCCACTACTTTAAATAGGGAGTGAGCACATGACTAAGACAAACATGACCCTGCCCGTAGTTGTGATACTCGGGTTGCTTACGTTGGCGGGTTTCGGTGTCTGGGTGTATCAACTCATGAACGGCCTTGCCGTCACCGGCATGAACAACGCTACGTCATGGGGCCTCTATATCACCTGCTTCATGTTTTTCGTGGGTCTTTCCGCCGGT
>DOMT01000039.1 GCA_003509825.1 Coriobacteriia bacterium | reverse complement strand
GGACAGGTGAGGGTCTCCTCGCTCGGGCAAGTAAGGGTCTCCTCTGTCGGACAGGTGAGGGTCTCCTCTGTCGGGCAGGTGGCGAGCTCCTCGCTCTGCCGCGTCGCAGAGCTGACGGCATCCGTCGTCGAAGTCGCAGATGTTACAGCATCCACTCCCGCGTTGTCCTTATAGACGATACGCGGAACAAAACCCGTCTTTTCGCGGAGTTTTGCCAGTGTGCGCTCCATCATGGAAGCGGCCAGTGCGGCCTCGCCGGTAGCGGTAACCACCTGACGCAGCGGCTTTGCACACACGTCGCCTGCGGCGTACAGCCCCGGCACCGTCGTCTGTTGCTGGCCGTCGGTGATCACATAACCCGCGTCATCGGTGACCGACATATCCTGCACCAACTCCGATGCCGGCACATATCCGGCAAAAACGAAGACGCCGATACTGTC
This sequence comes from Coriobacteriia bacterium, assembly GCA_003509825.1. Classification (GTDB taxonomy): domain Bacteria; phylum Actinomycetota; class Coriobacteriia; order Coriobacteriales; family UBA8131; genus UBA8131. The sequence goes on along the minus strand of DOMT01000039.1, from coordinate 2,060 downwards.
GTTATCGGCTGCATATTCGGTCTCGGCGCCCGTATCCACGTTGTGATAACGGATCGAGCGAAGCACCGCGTCACCGGCCACCGAATCGATCTCGGTATGGGGCAACACGGTGATCTTTTCGTTTTCCTGCACTTTATCGGTGATGGACTGCGCACAGGAAAAACCGCCGCCGCGCATCATCACGGTCACGTGCTTGGCGTATTTGGTGAGAAACATGCTCTCCTCGGCGGCGGCATATCCCCCGCCGACCACGAAGACCTCTTTGTCGGTGAAAAACTCACCGTCACAGGTTGCACAGTAGGCCACGCCGCGGCCGGCATACTCCGCCTCGCCCTCGAAGCCCAATCTGCGCGGATGGGCACCCGTGGCCAGGAGGACACCGAATGCGGAAATGTCTCCCTGGGTGGTATGTATCGTCTTGACATCACCTTCCATGTCGAGACCGGTGACCTCCGCAATCAAAAAGTCCGCGCCGAATGCCTCGGCCTGCTCGCGCATGGTACCCGTCAGCTCGCTACCGCTGACCCTTTTGACGCCGGGGTAATTTACAACCTCGGACGTTATGGCGATCTGGCCGCCGAATGAATCCTTCTCTATGACAACCACCCGGTAGCGTGCCCGGGTCAGATACAGAGCGGCGGTGAGCCCCGCAGGCCCACCGCCGATGATGACGGCATCATAGAGGTTTTTTGTATCCGTCATGATGGATCCTTACAGTTGACCGACGAGATCGAGGCTCGGCTTCAGGGTTTCGCCACCCGGCTGCCAATTTGCAGGGCATACCTCGTCACCGTGCTCGGCCACGAACTGGCTGGCCTGCACCCGACGCAAAAGCTCCTCGGCATTACGTCCCACGTTGCCGGCGATAACCTCGTATGCAACGATCTTACCCTCGGGGTTGACGATGAAGCTTCCGCGCTCCACCAGGCCGTTTTCCTCGATCAGCACCTCGAAGTCACGTGAGAGTGCATGGGTCGGATCGGCGAGCATCGGGTAGTTGATCTTCTTGATCCGATCCGACGCGTCATGCCAGGCCTTGTGCACGAAGTGCGTATCGGTAGAAACCGAATAGATTTCCGTGCCTGAAGCTTTGAAAGCCTCATAGGTATCGGCCAGATCCTCCAGCTCGGTCGGGCAGATGAACGTAAAGTCCGCGGGGTAAAAGAAGAACACACTCCACTTACCGAGGATGTCGTTTTTGGTCACCGTCTTGAATTCCCCGCCCACGTAAGCCTCGACGGAAAAATCACTTACTTCTTTATTGATCAATGACATGCCGATCTCCTTTCTTCGGACCGCCCCACTCGGCGGCTCCTGTTCAGCACATACCCGAAGTGTAGTACTCCCGAAGTCTAATTGCCACATGAATCGGCTATTTCATCAAACGTTTGACCGGCGGTTACGACAATGTTAGAAAAGCATAACTCCCCGGATGCCATAGACCCTCTCACCCTCCGGTGTTGTACTTTCGGCCTCTTCGGGAAGAATGTACATCCCGGCGTCCCCGGTTTCGAATTTCAGGTAAGCGATTTGCAACTCGCTGTTCAAATGTTTATGCAAAATTGCGTATTTTATTGCTTATTCAGCTGCTTTTACCGTTCGTTTTTTGAAATAATTTTCGCCCATTCGCGGAAATGTTACTAACACGGTAACATTTAAACCATCGCTTATAGTAGGCTATGAAATAACCGCGTGGCATGAGGATACGAAGGAGCCACGCGGGGTGTTCATCGAAAGGATCTTTAATGCAAAAAGAAACAAGCCATATTTCCCGACGCTCCTTGCTGCAGGGCGCAGCCGTCGGTGCCGCCACGGTTGCCGGCGCAGGTTTTCTCACCGCCTGTTCGACACCTGCGCAAAGCAGCACGAGCGCAGCCGATAGCAGCTCGACCGGTAGTGGCGCAAACAACGCGACCGCCACGGTAGAGATGCTCGACCCCAAGCAGGTGATCGACTACAAAACCGCTACCAACTTCAACGTTGTTCCCGAGAACACGACGACGGTAGGCACCACGGCCGAAAACCTGATGTCGGCCATCACCGGCGAGACCGGTGCCACC
>DOMT01000062.1 GCA_003509825.1 Coriobacteriia bacterium | reverse complement strand
CCGCCGTGCTGATCGTTTTGGTTGGACTGGATGGCGATGCAGGCCAGCGCCGAATAGCTCGTGATGTCGCTGGGCTCACGCAACACCCCGTGCCCGGTGGAAAACCCACCGTCGAACAGCTTGACGATGTCGATCTGGCAGCAGGTGGTGGTAAGCGTGTAAAAGTCGAGGTCGTGGATGTGGATGTCGCCTTCGCGGTGAGCCCTGGCATGCTCCTCGGAAAGCACACTCATCTGGTAGTACTGCTTGGCGGTCTCCGAACCGTACTTGAGCATCGTGCCCATGGCGGTATCGGCATCGATGTTGGCATTTTCGCGCGCAACGTCGAAGTCCTTGGCGTCACTGTGGGTGATCTTGTCGATGGTTTGCATCAACTTGGTGTTCATCTCGCGGGCGCGGGTGCGCTCGGTACGATACTTGATGTAGGAACGCGCGATCTGCACGAAACCGTTTTCGGCCAAGACCTCCTCGACGAGATCCTGCACCCCTTCCACGGTCGGCGTGCCCTCGATGGCACCATCCTCGATCTTTTTTACCACCTGGACCGAAAGCTTGTCGGCCACGGAGCGATCCTTGAGGACCCCTGATGCGGTAAAGGCTTTTTCAATTGCGTCTGCTATTTTGGCGGCTTCGAATGAAACCGCTCGTCCGTCACGTTTAACTATGCTCAGAACCATTTTCTGTGCTCCCCTTCATCGGCGTTTTATAGTACGTTTGGTCGTCATTTCTCCGCGGCATTATCAGGCACCGAGGCGCCTCTTTTCGACAAACCACAAAAAAATCAAACCGTATCTGCGTTTCCCCTGAATACTATCTCTCATCAACATTTACACCACAATATATTGTGGGTCTCAAGGTTTAACTGCATAGATATAGTAGAACTTACCCGAGGCTTTTTCAAGGGGTATTTTCCGATATTTACAGAAAACCCGGAGCAATCCGGCGAGCGGTCGGAGCCTTGAGTGCCGCCCGGAAATAGCCCTTCGGGAAGACACTTTCAAGAAGATTAGGATAAGCCGGGATCACCCAAGGTTGGAGAATTCAAACCCCATGTAAAGCGACGGACCGGAGCCGCTCCCTACTTTTGCAAAAAGCCGGCGAGATGAATGAATTCCTCGGGGGTCAGAGCTTCGCCCCGTATGGTGGGGGCGATACCGCCGGCAGCAAGCAGCGCGTCGGCTTTGTCCGGTGCAAAACCTGACTCGGCGAAGTGGGCGCGCATCGAGTTACGAATGGTTTTGCGACGGTTGGCGAAGGCGGCCTCGATGACGAAGAAGAGGCTCTCGAGCTCTCGCTGTGTAAAGATCCGGTCACTTCGACGATTCAGACGGATGACCGTCGAATCGACCCGTGGCGGTGGCAGGAAGCACGACGGTGCGACCTTGAAGTCGCCCGCCGGGTACGCAAGCAGTTGCAACTTGACGGTATACGCTCCGTAGTTCTTCGAACCCGGCTTTGCCGTCATGCGGTCGGCAACCTCCTTTTGCACCATAACGGTGGCTTCGCTGAGGCCATCCATATAACGCAGCAGATCCAAGACGATGGTGGCGGCCACGGAGTACGGCAGATTGGCTATCAACTTATGTGGGGTAACGACGGTGCCGCCCCTCACCACCCGTCCGTCCGTCTCCTGCAAGACCCCGATGAAATCCAGCACATCCTCGTTCGTATAGCCGAAGCTTTCGGGGTAGCGGGCGGCCATGTCTTCGAGCAGCGGTGTGAGGCGGGGATCTTTTTCGATGGCTGAAACTCTTGCACCTCTGAGCAGCATCGCCTCGGTCAGCGTGCCGATACCCGGGCCGACCTCGAGCACGTGCTCGCCCGCTTTGAGCTCCGCAAGTCTCAAGATGCGACCGATCACACCGTCATCGACGAGAAAGTGCTGGCCCAGCGATTTTTTAGTACTTAAGCCCCACTCCGTGAGTCGGTCGATGGTAGCCCTGGGCGAAGCATAGGGAGAATTGACGGTCACCGCTCACTCCGCGCCTGCTCGTCGCCCGTCTCGGCGGACGACCATTCCCCGTCGCCCTCACTTCGTGCTTCCGAGCCGGCAACGACTGTAGCCGCCACTTCCGTATGTTCCTCGATCGACAGCTTGTACGGCGAGTCGGCTTCGTCTCCTGAAGCCTCCTCCTCTTTGCGGGGAGTCTGCGATATCAGCTCGCTGTATTTTTGATCGATCTCCGCCTGCATCAGGTCTTTGAACTCCAGCGAGTTTTGCCGCCAGAAATCCTTTTGCTCGTCAACGGCAGACACGGCCGGTTCCTCCGTTTCCGCCGCCTGCGCCGGCGTCACCTTTCTCCGCCTGGGCCTTACAGCCTGTTCGACCGCCTCGACGGCCTCTTCGCCTTTCGGCTCCTCGGCTACAGCACTTTCCACCACGGCACCCACCGTTATGAGTTCGCCGGATGAAGAGACTTCGGGTTTATCCACGCTCTCCACCTTGGTGCGGGGTAGGCTCTCCGCCGAAGGCTGCCCATCCGGCTCCCCCGCTTCATCGGCTTGGTTCTTTTTGACCACGAAGCGCGCGAACGCCCCACCGGCATCGAGGGCTCGTTCGACGAACTTCTGATGGTCGGCTATCTGTCGCTTGATCTCCGCCAATTGGGAATAGTTCATATTCTTTGCCAGCTCCGCCCCGGGCATCGCCGGAACATCGCGCGGATCCTTGAAACCGACGAAGTTGTTGACCTTCTCCAGATTGAACCCGGCCACCGCCATGGCCGACTTGGTTGAACCCGCCAACGGCGCGTAACCGTGGGCATCGCCGCCGTTACCCACGACGAAGAGCTGACAGGGACGCTTTTTGCGTGCGGGACGCCCCAGGAGATAGCGCTGCGCCCAATACGGCTGCATGCGGTCATACAGCGCCTTGAGCTGCGAAGGGGGACCCGCAAAGTACACCGGGGCCACGATGGCTACGGCGTCCACGCGCTCCAAAACCGCCTTGAGCTCCAGATAGTCGTCGAGGAATCTGCCGTCATGTGTCTTGCCGGCAAAGGTGCAGTTGCCCGTGGNNACAGGGATTGATGCGTTTCTTGGAAAGCAGGAAGGTCTGCGTTTTGGCACCGGCCTTTTTTGCGCCTTGCTCCAAAAGCTCGATCAGTGCCACGCAGGTGCGGGATCGCGGTGACCCCGATATGAGCAGGATGTCGGTTTGTTCGCCGTCCATGGTTTCTCCTCCCCGGTTCAAACACCTGTAGCTTTTGTGAGTAGCAGGCGAATCGCCTTTTCATTATCTTGCCAAAACGTCGTATCGCGATCGAATAGGTTGCGCGCGTTTTCATAAAACCGAGTGAGTAGGGCTGCGGATTCATGACCCGACACTCCGAAGACCTCGGCCAACTTCGCGGCGATGAATATCGTATGGGCCGGCCCGCAGATGGTTCCACGCACGGGTTCGGGAGCCATGAACGGCGAGTCGGTCTCGGTGTGGATGCGATCGACCGGCGTATTTTTTGCCGCTTCGCGCACGTCGTCGGATTTCTTGAAGGTCAACGGACCACCGAAGGCCACCTGGCAGCCGAGCTCGAGAAATGGCTCCAGGGTATCGTGATCCAGGTTAAAGCAATGGAGTAGAGCGCCCGCGGTGGGCATACCCTCTTCTTTGAGTATCTTGAGCCCGTCCTCATGCGCCTCACGCAGATGCAGCGACACCGGAAGCATCATCTCGTTGGCCAGATAGAGCTGTCGTTTGAACACCTCGCGCTGCACGCCACGAGGACTCTTGTCATAGTGATAATCCAGCCCGATCTCACCTATCGCCGAAGTACGCGCTAGAGCCGCGGCCTTGATCATCGACTCCTCGATCTCCTTGGTGTAGCCACTCGCGTTATGGGGGTGGCAGCCGATGATGATGCGCACCCGCGGCACCGGCACGTGCATATGCCAGCCGTCGAGCAGTTCCCGGGCCTTGACCTCCCACTCGCCGATATTGCGGTAGGTGTAGTGGGGATCTTCGGTGGGATCCACCACGGTAACGATGAAGTCCACACCGTGGGCCGCCGCCCGGGCTAAAGCCAAGGTGGGGTGATGTAGCATGTCCAGATGCGCGTGGGTGTCCGCCACCGGCGCATTGAGCTTCGGTGCCGCCACCTCACGCTCCTTCGAATCCCTGAACAGGTGATCCCAAAATACTTTCGGCTCATCCTGCTGATTGGCTACATCGCTTGCCGCGTCTGCCACTATCCTCATACTATAACTCTTCCTCTTTCAATCGAGGGAACAAAGGCTCGCCGATCTCCACCGCATTGCCCGCAGGTAACGCCCCCCACGTCAGACGGGCCTTCAGGTCGTCCACGGCAAAGATATCCTCCAAGCCCAGACGCCGCCACACCTCCTTGGAACTCACCGGCATCGCCGGCGCAAACAACAGCGCCATGATGCGGATCGCTTCCAAGAGGTTGTAGATCACAAAGGCCAGGCGGTCGTTTGCCGTCGGTGCCGTCGCCGCGTCGAGGTCGATACCGTTTTCGGCCGCCTCTGCGGCCTCTGTGGCCGCAGCCTTGGCCAGATTCCACGGTGCGGACTCCTCGACGTAGAGATTGGCACGGTCGCACAGCACCATCACCTCGCCGAGGGCGGCGGAGTAATCGATGTCGTTCATCGCCTGCGCGTAGCGCTCATGCAGGCCGCTTACCACCTCGGCGAGCGGGTTTCCCATCTCCTCGGTCAGCTTCGCCGTGGTTTTCTCCCACAGTGTGGGAACCACGCCGTCGAAGTATTTATTGGTCATATTAAAGGCCCGCGAGCAGAGATTACCCCAGCTGTTGGCCAAATCGGCGTTGTAAACCTGCAAAATACGCTCGAGCGATATGGAGCCGTCCGCACCGAACTGCACATCCTTGAGGAAGTAATAACGATAACCGTCCACGCTGAAGACGCGGCTCAGCTCCTCGGGCGACATGGCGTTGCCCTTGGACTTGCCCATCTTCTCACCCTTGGCGAGCAAAAAGCCGTGCGCGAAGACCTTGTGCGGCACCTCGATGCCGGCAGCCATCAACATGGCGGGCCAGATCACGCAGTGGAAGCGGATGATATCCTTGCCCACGAAGTGCACCTGGGCGGGCCAGCGCTTCTTGAACTCGGCCTGCCGCTGCGGATCGTCGGAGCCGTAACCGATGGCCGAGATGTAGTTGATGAGCGCATCGACCCACACGTAACTCACGTGGTCGGGCGCGAAGGGGATATGCACGCCCCAGTTGAAGGTGGTGCGCGAAACCGAGAGGTCTTTAAGCCCGCTCCTCACGAAGCTCACCACCTCGTTGCGACGGATCTCGGGGCAGATGAAGTCGGGATGGGCCTCGTAGTGGGCCAGCAGTCTGTCTTCGAAGGCCGACAGCCTGAAGAAGAGGTTCTCCTCCTCGATGAGCGTGAGTGGACGCCCGCAATCCGGGCAGAGCTTGGTGCCGTCCTCGGCGACAAAGGGCTTGCCCTCCGCCTCGGCCTTTTCGGCGAACTCCGCGAGTTGCTCGTCGGTGAAAAAGGTCTCGTCGGGCACACAGTACAGACCCTTGTAGCTGCCCTGGTAGATGTATCCGTTGTCGTTCATCTGCGTGAAGAAACGCTGCACGCACTCGATGTGGCGCTCTTCGGTGGTGCGGATGAAGTCGTCGTTGGTGATCTGTAGGAGCTCCCAGGCTTCATGGAACTTCGGCGCGATGCCGTCCACCCACTCCTGCGGTGAAACACCGGCTTGTTCGGCGGCTTGCGCGACCTTCTGACCATGCTCGTCGAGGCCGGTGAGAAACCAGGTGTCCTTACCGTCCATTCGCTGAAAGCGCGCCAGAGTATCGGCGGCGATCGTGGGGTAGGCGG
>DOMT01000102.1 GCA_003509825.1 Coriobacteriia bacterium | reverse complement strand
AAACGCATGGGTATCACAGGCATCCAAAGACACTCCCCGAAGCGCACCACGGTGGCCGACCCCGACGCGCCGCTGTGCCCCGATCTCATAAAGCGTGACTTCACCGGCCCGGTACCCACCATCAAGTTGGTGGGAGATATCACCTATCCGAAGATTTCCGAGGGCCGGCTTTACCCGGCGATCGTAATCGACTTGTGTACCCGTATGGTGGTCGGTTGGGCAATGGCCGATGGNNAAGCTGCCAAACCAAGGCTTTGCCTGTACTCCAAAGGACTAAGGTATCCTAGAGATTGCTTGACCCTTGTTCCATTGTACCAACGAATATACGTATCGAGCTGTGTAGTGAAGTCATTGATATCGATCCCTTTCCATGACCTGCCATGGAAGAACTCGTTTTTCAACCTTCCAAAGAAACCCTCGCAGGCAGCATTATCGGGAGAGCAGCCTTTTTTTGACATCGATCGGATGAGCTCAGCTGAGCTCATCCGATCGATCCAACCCGGCCAGCGGTAGTGACAGCCCCGATCTGAGTGAACGAGAGGGTGTTCGCCTTCTTTCAGCGTAGAGATGGCATCATCAAGCATGCTGTTTACCAGGTCGGCGTTTGGGCTGATCCCAATGCTCCAAGATACTACCATGCCATCGAAGCAGTCGATGATAGGAGACAGATATATCTTGCCTGCAGGGATATGGAACTCCGTAAGATCGGTGAGCCACTTCTCATTGGGGAGGTCGGCATGAAAATCACGGGCAACCACATTGGGTACCTCGGGAGATATCTCACCTTTGTAGGATCCGTATCGAGAGCTTTTCCTGGTGATCACCCCAAGTCCCTCTTCGGCCATGATATTGCGAATGACCTTCTCAGAGACAACAGTGTCACCACGGGTGATGCGACCGTGAATACGCCGGTAGCCATAATTTTTTCCACTTGCCTCAAACTCCTCGCGCACCACCACCCGGAGGTCGGCATATCTATCGGGAACGCCCATCGCCTCTTTTTGATAGAAATAGCTGCTCTTGGCCATATTCAGGCAGGCAAGAAGATCACGCAGGGGTATCTCCGGTCTCAGGGCGTCGATCAGAATCGTCTTCTCTCTGTTCGTCAGTTTCTCCAGATCGGCGCCCAGGTCTTTTTTTATTAGCTCTATTGCACCTTTCCTGAGAGCGAGTTCGAGCTTTGCATGATAGAGCTCACGTTCCAGAGCGGCTTTTTCCTCCCTGAGTTTTTCTATGTCGTCAGGCAGCTGTTCGTCTGAGATGTCCGACATGATGGTATTTGCCTCCTTACCGAGCAGCTCATTTCTCCGGTTGTACAAGGTCACTTTGTCAGCACCCAGCTCTGCGGCAGCTTCCCGTGTTGTGTTCTCACGTTCACAAAAGGCAATCACCGCATCAATTTTCTGCTCCAGGGAGCATTCTATCCTGTTCTTGCGCTTCTTGCGTGAGGCAGGTGCCAGTTCATCGATCCATAGAGCCAGTAAGGTTCTACTCGGGTAGCCGAGAGCTTTGACTGCTTGAGAGACGTTGCGCCCGTTGCTCAAGTAATGCTCCACAGCAGCTTGTTTTTGCCTTTCGGTGAACTTGAACCACTTTGTACGAGATTCTTTTACAAACCCTTGTCGTTTGAAGTCGTTCACCCAGCGCTCTATCGACCATCGTGATCCATATCCCAAGGCATTGATGACCGCCGAATAAGATTTTGTCTCAAGGTAGAGCTCTACCGCTTTTTGACGTTGTTCTTTCGTGTGTATGGACATTCTCCTGACTCATATCAGGTCCAGGATTTTGTCCGCACGTCCCTCAGTGCAAGTGAAACAGCATCGGAATCCGGAAAACGTATTGCACTTCGGTCGGCGATACGGCCATATGTGCGGTTCCAACTGGTTTTAAGGCGCACTAGAATGGACCTTGCGCAAAGATCTGTCCGACGAAGCGCAAGATCATGCAAGTCCGCCTCCTCGGTGGATGGGCGGGCGACGGGTGCGGTGCCTAGGAAACACCTCCCTTCCCGTTGCCGTCGATGAGCCCGGGTCTGAGACATATGTCCCCGACGGGAACCTCACTTAGACCCAGCTCGTCGAAAAAGACCTCTGGAAACACCGACTCGGCCAATCTCACGGGCGACACCCCGCTGAGCGACGACTTCGGCACCGAGTTCACGTGCGAGAACACCGCGGCGGCGACGAAGGGGGATGAGATCGTCAAAAGACGCCCTTTTCTTGGGCGGCATCCTCCTCACATCGACATGCGCCCTCTCACACCCGCCCTTTTGATCTGGGTGTTGCAGATCGCAATAGTAAAGGTTCAGACGCTTTTTACCGTCGATGCCGAGCTCGAGCGCCGCATGGTCAAAGGAACTCCTTTCCGCGATCGGTGAGCACCACAGAGAATATGTCCGAAAAGCGCCCGGCACATATCCCCTCGACGAGATCCAGGGCATCGGAGACGTGGGCGGAGTCGTGTCTTTCGAGCAGGATCCCGAAATGGAAGTGCGTATGGCGGTGAAACAGCGTGAGTATCACGCGCCTGTCGGTTTTAAGTCCCTCGAGACAGTCCATCTCGAACGCCGATGCGCGTGCGTCGAAGGAATGCTTCGAGAAGTCCTCGTACGTACGACCCGAAAGGTCTGTCTTGGGACTTCTGGCCCTGGGCTTTTTTGCGGGCGGTACGTGACCTTTTTTGGGCAGATCCAGGTTACAGAGGCCGGTAGNNNCATCTTTCCCGTGCCTGGCCCATATGGCGTCGAGTCCGAGACCTTGCTTGAGCAAGGGGCGCACCGTGTCGACGATCGCGCGGAACTCCTCTTGCGTGCAGTTCACACCGGTCCTTGAATCCGAAAGGCGGGTATCGGCCGTGCGCTGGGCGACCTTGGCGTCGTAGCGGTATCTGTGCAGCGAACACCTCCGGGTCTTCACACAGCGTTGCACACGTAGAGGCCCTCGCGGTCCTGGAGCAGATCTCCTTTTCGTAGTATCGGCACAGATTGGTGGTTTCCTTTCTCGATTCGGATGAACGGATCGTGCCTGCCTGTCGAGGAGGTGGATGTATGATGGTATCGGTATCCGCCGAAAAAAGGAAAGGATGCACCGCCGCCCCGACCCGCCCCGATCGGACGCATCCATGCGACGATCCGCAACCCGAAGTGGGCGGACTCAGTGCAAGGGAATTCGCACTTACTATTTCACCGGACGGCTTGTTTGTGTCTAACGGCAGCAAAAGATGATACCCTCGTAATTGCGACCGATTGGTGTTAAACTGATCAGTCGCAATTTGAATTTGTGAAAAAACTTGTTTTCGTTTTTCGCATATGAGAGTGTTAGGGACACAACTTGCTATCGTTGTTGCCGAGGGGGCGCTACTTTGTTCGAAAGCTTCTTGAAAGGTAACAATTGGAAGTCATCAATCTTCTACTCGGTATCCCACTCGGCTATATCTTGTTTGGCTGCTATCAGTTAGTCGGTAATTTCGGAGTCGCCATACTACTCTTCACTCTTGCGACCAAGGCAATATTTCTTCCGCTCTCGCTCCTGGCACAAAAAAACGCCATCACCATGGTGCGCATACAGCCTAAACTTGAGGATATCAAACGACGCTTCGAGGGAAACAGCACGCTCATCTTGGACGAGCAGAAAAAGCTCTACAAGGCGGAACACTACAGTATGCTCAAGGGCATGCTGCCAATGCTCATACAAATCCCCCTGATCCTCGGGCTGATCAACGTCATCTACAACCCCCTGCAGCATCTCCTACATGTCGACTTGGAGACTATTCATGCTCTGATCTCACACGCCTCCACACTGACGGGGGTTTCGGTCGCCGACATGGGCTACAGCGCCCAACTGAGTGTCATGCAGCTGGTGCAGGCGGATCCTGCGGGCTTTGCCGGTGCCGTCACCACTCCGGCATCGGTTGACGCGCTTGAGCTGATCCAGACGACGAACTTGGAGTTTTTCGGAGTCAATNNACTTTTCATTTCCCTCACTGCTTTATCCGATACTCTCAGGTGTGAGTGCCTTGGTGCTTTGTCTTTACCAGAACGAATACTATGTATTGCAAAAGACGGCGAGCAATCTTAGCAAGTGGGGCATGACGGTGTTTCTGGTCGCTTTCTCGGCATATTTCGCTGCGGTCCTACCCTGTGGTTTGGGTTTGTACTGGACTGTAGGAAACCTCTTGTCAATTGCGATCGTATGGCTCTGTAACGTTGTTTATAACCCCAAGAAGCTGCTCGACTATGACACTTTGGTGGCCAAAAAACCTCNNGGGCGACGAAGAGGGAGATGAGGCGGCGTTCGCGCATTGATATCAGGCGTTTTGAAGGTGAAAGAAACAAACAACTTGTCTTTTATTCCGAAAGTAACGGATTCTACAAGTATTTCCAGGGCATGATCGAGTGGTTGCTCGAGAACTCCGACATCACCATCCATTATGTGACGGGGGATATGGATGACAAGATATTCGAGCAGGGTAATCCGCAGCTCAAGGCTTACTACGTCGGTGACACCCCCTTGATCTCCTTCATGATG
>DOMT01000212.1:2204-6477 GCA_003509825.1 Coriobacteriia bacterium | reverse complement strand
CGATTTGGTGCAGGAGAGCCGGATTTCAGAGTGCCCTGCAGATGAGGTTTCGATTATGTATGCATAAAGAATTTATAATATCGATATTTATGCATCCCAGCCGATCATACCCTACGCCTCCGGCCAGTCTTCGTTTGCNNGGTTTGGGTCGAGGGTTGCGAGCTCGATACAGCCCCCGTGCCGCCACAGCCGCACTCCAGGCAACAATCTCCCCGCTCGCCTGCCCGGCATGATAGACTGCAATCAAGCAAATATCATGATTTTCGGATTTTAAAAATAGAGGTGAGGAATCGTGCCGACCATATTGTTTCTAACACCTACGCTGGCGCTTGCCGCCGGCTTGATCGCCCTACAGATATATCTGTCGATGCGAGCGCAAAAATGGCCGGGGCGACTCCTGCCGATCGTTGCATCCCTTTCCGCCCTGTCATTCATCATCCTGGTTCTTTCCATGAGCCCCTCCAACATCGCCCTGACCGAGCTCTTCGCTTTCTTCTTCTCCCTCATCCCCGCCGTGATCCTGACGGTGATCTACCAGNNTACCTGATCTGCAGAACGATCCGCAGCAGAAAACCCGCCGCGGCGAAGGTATGGTTTCAAAACCCCAAGTGAAGCACTTGTGTAAACAGTGAAGCGTACACTTTGTTGTTTACACTTGAAGGGAGTGAGCCATGGAAGTCTCCACCGAGGAGCCGAGAACCGAACGGAACAGCAGATCATCGATAGGCAACTACGAGCCTGGAAGACCAAAATCATACATACAAACGAAGCGGTTTCGATTCGAGCAACACAACCGGTTCGCAACTTTGCACTCAGCCACTCGCTGAGTGCCATGGATGCGTTGATTGCCGGAACGGTGATTGAAAACGACGACTCTCTACTTACCGCAAATACCAAACTTTTCGAATACATATCCGGGCTGACCTGCACCAATTTCCTGCCTAAATAAAAGCGGGCTTTACCCATGGTGAGGTTTACTNNCCTTTTTCTACCAGGCCTTCGGTGCTTGTGGAGCCGGTTGTTGTTTCATAGAATGTGAGGGTCAAAGAGGTTGTTACGCTTTCGGGGGTACCGTTGCTGAGCAGCTTGCCGGTTACGGAGATGTCGTCTACCTGACAGCGATAGGTACCGTTTTGCAGAGATTCGATGATGCCCAGCGCCGTGTTGTAGTCGGCGGTGGTGTAGCTGATCTTTACCGTACGCCGTACGACGGTGTCGGTGAGAGTCGGTGTCTCGAAGTTGACCGTATGGGTCAGCGCCTTACCCAAAACGGTATTGAGTTCCGCGAGTTCGCTCTTCATGTTGTCGTAGGCTGCTATCACCGGTAGGTTTTCCGTGGAGCCCAGCGCCTCCAGCTTCTGCCGCATGTCGGCATAGTTGGCGGCGAGCGTTTGTTGGGCGGTGGTTTGGATCTCTATCTCTTCGAGCTTTGCCGTGTTGCTCGCTTGGGCATCGGTCACGGTCTTAACCACGCCGAGATAATACAGGGCTCCGATTGCAAGCAAACCCATGATGAGCAATAGTATCTTTTCCCGCAGGGTAAAGGAGCGACTCATGATTCTATTGGCCATTGCCCGCTCCCTTCACCGTTGTGGATGTGCCCGAACCCGCAGTAGTCGTACCCNNACCCTCACCCTTTGCCAACTCCGCAGGCGTTTTCATCGTGATCTTGACGGTGGCCGTTGCACTCACATCCTGCCTGCTCGCAGCCGAGCTCAGCGTTACCGAAACCACCCTGCTATCTGCCTCGATGTGCTCCACCAAAGTCGATGCCGCCTGGAGATCGATGCCATAACAGGTGATCGTCACCACGTTGCCACTGATGCTCAGCGAAGAAAGTAGACCGATATCCATCACCGTCGTGCGCAGCATGTCGATCACTTCGCCGCGATCAAGCAGTGCCGCCTCCTTGTCGGTCATGTTTTTGATGACGTACCTGGTGTAGTTCTCCCTAAGACCGCTGTTCTCCTCATTGGCGGCAACCAGGCGGTCGAGCTCCTGCTGCGCACGATTGATTTCGGCCGTAGCGCCGGCGGTGCTCATCAGCGGATCGCAAACGGCAAACTTGGCAAACACACCGATCAGTAAGAACAACAGAATAAAGAAGAGCAACTCGATGGGCGAGAGGTGCATCTTGCTCTTTGCTGCAACCAGGTTGATACGCTTGGCCAGCAGTTTTTCGTAGTCGTTCATCTCGCCTCCCCTTACGCCATCGTCGCGCCGACGGCCAGCGGACAAAGCGTGCGTTGGTCTTCGCCCGCCGCGGAAGAGGGCATCACCTGCTCGATGCTTTGCAGCGGAATACTTATGTGTCGCGCAACCGCATCCATCAGCGCCGGAATCTTGGAGCCGCCGCCGCAATAGTAGGCCACATCGATGGTGACCTCGGGATTATTGAAGTTGTAGAAGTTCATCGCGCGCCCCGCCTCAACACCGATCGACTCATAGATCTGCAGTGAGCGCTCGATAACCTGGGCGGAATTGTAATTCGCATGCTTGTATTCGCCAGCCATGTGTTGATCGATGCCAAACTGCGTGGCGATGGCCAAGGTAACATCACGCCCGCCTATGTCGATGGTGCGGGTTACATCATACGTACCCTGCGCAAAATAGTGCAGCTGTGTTACCGCATGCGAGAAGTCGATAACACAACAGTTCGCCATGGCCTCTTTGCTTTTCATCATCAGATTTTGCAAAGCGGCAAGCGGCGGCAGGGCACGACGCAGCCTAAAGCCGCAGCGATTGAACATCTCGGTAAAGTCGGCAAGTGTCTCCTTGGGGGCGGCCACGGCCAAAAGATCGAGGCTCGCCGGCTTGCCATCCTCCCCTGTTTGCACCGACAGCACCGCGTAATCGTAGGCGTATTTATCCTTGCCCTGGGTGATGTAATCGCGAAACTCGAAGGGTAGATTGAGCGCGAGTTCCTTCTCGGTCATCATGGGTACCTGCATGCGACGGGTGATACAACTACCCGGGGGAATCACGNNTGATCGGCGGCGACCTCGCGGATAAAATCGGACATCGCGTCGAAGCTGACCACGCGCCCGCCGGCAATCATACCGTCGGGGATGACCGCATTGACCATTTTTTTGATCGAAACACCGTTGCTCACCGCAATTTTAAGCGCGTAATCACCGATATCGATGCCGGTGTATGTTTTTTCCATGCGCCTTTAAGCCTCTACTCTCCTACAAAAACAAACCGAAGTACCAACTCAAACAAGTTGAGCCGAAAAACAATGTCAGCACGGTGGCCGCCGCAATCGAAGGCCCGAAGGGAAAGGGCTTAGGCTGCCCCTGTGCTCTTTTTCCCCGGGGGGAATCCACGGCACCCTCGCTGCCCAGCGCCCGCCACAACACCGAAAACAGCAGGCCGACGATGCAGGAAAGCAGCAGGTTGAACAAACCGCCGAACAAGCCGAGATACAAGCCCACCATGAACAACAGCTTGATGTCGCCGCCGCCGAGCGAGCGGCGCCCTGTTATCCTGTCGAACACCAGCGACAGCAACAGAATGCCGCCACCGATGACCACGGCGCCGATGAGGCCGTCGATGAACACCGGCAAAAAGCCGAAGCCGAAGTACAGGGTGAACATACTGCCCACCGTAAAACCCCACGGCGGCACCTGCATGAACCACACGCTCACCAACCAGATCGCCAGCCCCGCGATGATAAATCCGTTGGGTATGATGAGCGTCTCAAGGTCTACAAGCGAAAGCCCGAGCAAGATACCGAGACGAATCATATAGGTGGCCGTTTGTATGCCTATTCCGAACTGCCACACCAAGGCGGCGAACAAAAGAGCCATACAGACTTCCACCAAAAAATAGCGGGGGGAGACCTGTGCCTTGCAGTAGCGGCATCTCCCGCGTAGCAGGAGCCAGGATACGATGGGGATCAGGTCGAGTACTCCGAGCGTGTGATCGCATTGGGGGCAGCGGCTCCTTCCTTTGAGCACGCTACCCCCGTAAACCATGCGAAACGCCATACAATTGATGAAACTACCCACACAGGCACCCAATATGAAAGCGAGCCCGAGAAAAAAGGCCGCCTGCATCGGGGTGAATATTTCGAGTGGGATGGTAATCGGTTTCCTTCCGAGGGGGTGTCAGGCACCCGGCTATACGGGTGCCTGACGAGTGATCGTGGCTTGGCTGATTACTTTTTTTCTTCCTGAGATGGAGGCGTCACCTTGTCAAGCCCCGATACCGTCGACGATGAAACAATAGCTGTCACGGTATAAGAACCGTCGGCGCCCTTTGTCGCTGAATC
>DOMT01000212.1:0-2191 GCA_003509825.1 Coriobacteriia bacterium | reverse complement strand
CTGAGCATCCACAGTTGCCGTGGCAATCCAAGATCCGCCGGCCGTCAAGTCTACATCACTCAACAGTACTTCAGTGGCGGCCGCAGCCTTAACTGAACGAATCTGTGCGTGCTCGACAGCGTCATCGGCTTTGCTTAGGGCGCCTGTGAACACCGGGATCGCAATCGCTACCAATACCAGAATGATAGCTACGACGATCAGGAGCTCAGCCAGGGTAAAACCGCCACGTTCCTCTCTGATTTCTTTCAACGTTCCTCGCATGGTACACATCCTTTCTTGCGTGCACTCAGGGATCCTTCGCGTCCCCAGTGCCTTGCTTTTACCCATACACGATCTATGAGAAAACACCCTTGAGCCTTTTGCCTTCGAGCGTTGACCCACCTTACCCGGCTCTCACGGAGCCGCCCCTTTCGGGGGCTTGAAGTCTGCGGAACGGCTTGCTGTTCCGCCAGTCATATTTTGTCGCTCAAAGCGGCCTGAAAACCGCCTCTTGCGACTGCAACCGGTTACCCTTGCATACCGGAATACATAGTAAACATCGGTAGATATAAAGCGACGACGATAAACCCTGCAAACACCGCCATCAAAACCAACAGCGCCGGTTCCATCAGCGAGAGCGCTCTGTTGGTTACGCGCTCCGTCTCGCTGTCATAGAACTCCCCGATGATCGCGAGGGTTTCCTCAAGCTCTCCGGCTTGCTCCCCCACCGCCGTCATTTCGATGAGCGTCTTCGGCAGATACTTCGACGTTGCCATACACTCACCCAAACTTCTACCGCTTTGTAACTCGGCTTCCATGCGCCCCACTTCTTTGGAGAGCACATAGTTGCTCATAACCCGCGCCGTGATCTGAATGGCGCGTGAGGTCGACAGTCCCGCGGCGATCAGAGTGCTCATGGTGTTTGCAAATTGCGCCGCACCGGAGTAGACGTTCACTTTTCCGAGAACCGGTAATCTCATGGCTATTTTAGCATAGGAATCGCGCCCTATCTCCTGCCGTCCATACAGGTAGAAGGCCAAAAACACAGCCAACATAACTAAAATTATCCACAATATGTTTGCCGAAACAAAGTTGGAGGAATCGATAAGAAATTGCGTGATCGCGGGCATCTCGGAGCCGAGCGATGAAACCATGCCGCCGATCGCCGGGATGACGAAGACCATCATCACCGCAACGACGACTATCGCTATAACCAATACGAAAATCGGATAGGTTAAGGCTCCGGCGACCTTACCGGCGATCTTCGAGCGATTGTCGAAGTAGCTGTGCAGCCGCTCGTAGCTCGAGGCCAGATTGCCGCTTTCCTCGCCGGCACGGATGGTTTCGGTAAAAACGCGCGGCAGGTATTTTCCCTTGCTCTCCAAACTGTCCGCGAGGCTGTGGCCCGATTGCACGTCGGTAGATGTCTCATTGAGCACGCGTTTGAGGTGGTTGTTGTTGGTTTGGTCACCCACCAAGCCCACCGCCTTAACCGCGGAGAGCCCGGCTTTGAGGATGATCGAGAACTGCGAGCAAAGGATCGCCAGATCCTTGGTCTTGAGGCGCGGCTTACCGATGTCGGCACTGAGCAGACCTTTGGCTTCGCGCACCTTTTTAACGTCTTGCACCAGGTAGGCCTGGGAGCGGGCTTTTTCCATGGCGTCGACTTCGTCAAAGGCCTCAACCAGGCCCTTGACGGTCTTGCCGTCGTTGGTGAGCGCGTTGTAAGTGTACTGAGCCATCAGCGTGTGTTCTTTTCTACGTATTCGTAATCGATGGCAGCCTCACGGGCAACTGCGGCATCGATCACACGGTCACGGTTTAAAGCGATGAGCGAGTTGTCCATGGTGATGCTGCCCACCGATGCCGAGGTGGCCATGGAGCTTGCGATCTGCGGAGTCTTGCCCTCACGGATGAGGTTGCGGATGGCCGGGGTGACCATCATCAACTCGCAGGCCAAAACGCGGCCCGAGCCGTCGCTTTTGGGTAGTAACTGCTGCGAGAGCACCGCTTCGAGCGTGGTGGAGAGCTGCATACGGATCTGACGCTGCAGGCCCTCCGGAAAAACGTCTACCATACGGTCTATGGAGTCGGCGGCCGATTTGGTGTGCAGGGTGGCAAGCACCAGATGCCCGGTCTCGGCGGCGGTGAGTGCCGTTGAGATGGTTTCGAGATCGCGCATCTCGCCCACCAGTATGATGTCGGGGTCCTC
>DOMT01000067.1 GCA_003509825.1 Coriobacteriia bacterium | reverse complement strand
GAATTCGGTCTGCGTATTGTCGGCCGCGGCCATTCCTATCAACACGCCCATAAAGCTCAGGGCCACCAAATAGATCGACACATAAACCTTGTGTTGAAAAAATATCCTCAGTGCCGTTTTAAAGATTTGCATAGCGTTGCCTCCTCATGAAAACCGTCGCACCGATGAAAAAGGCACAACTTATCGCCAGTAACGTCAAAGCGACTACGAAGAACCGTTCGTAATCGTCGTAATAGTAGAGGCTGTAAAAAAGCTCGGTTACCTGCCGGGCGGGATTTAGCAGCTGTGCCACCGGTGCGTTTCGCGCCACGGCATCGGCCAACGCCATGACCGGTTCACCATACAGACCCGCAAAAAGCGACAAGAAACAGGAGAGACCGGTGAGGATGCCCGACTTCGAACCCTCGCCGATCTTAGGGATCGATCCGATGAAGACACCGAGCCCGGTGGTCATGAGAGATGCGACCAGAATCGCAAGGATACAAAACAGATAGTCTCCCAAGTTGATCCCTAAGATGAAATGCAAATAACAATATGCGATGAGAAGTGAGGCGAATGACATGAGCCAGGCGGCGCTCAGGGTCGCCGACAGTACCCGTATCCGGCTTACGGATCCCATCGCGCGTCTGGCGCCGATGGGGGAGAGATTGGCCTGTGTTCTGACGACGGTGATCATGCCGATGAGTGCACTCATGATCGAGGAGAATCCGAGTAGTGCGTAGAAATAGCGAACCGTGCCGCTTGCTTTGTTGGCGGTGAGCGATATCTCGTCGGTGTAACTTTTTTGCTCGAAGAGACTTTCGAGCAAAGCACCGTCCGAAAGGGCGCTCGGGTTTTGCTCCACCAGCGTCTCGACCGTCGCTTGTTTATGGAGATAGGTGTTGAGCAGATTTCTCAGTATTGTCTGGTAGATGATGTTGCTGCCGCTTACATCCGACTCGCTACTCACCGTGAGTCGGAGTTCGCTGTTTTCCCCTACACTGTAAAAACCTACGACCTCTGAGTTTTTGAGGAGCAGGGTCGCTTCGTCGGAGGTTTTAACATACACGGGCTCGAGGAGCCGGTTCTCACCTGTCTCAGACACCGCCTTGATCACCTCGATAAAACTCTGCTTGTCATGCAGAGCATCGTTTTCGACGATGGCTACCGGAATCGGATCGAAATCGTTGGCCTCGTCGATATTGCTGAACATCGCAAAGAACAACGTTCCCAGGAGTAAAGGAAAGGCGATGGTCCAAAAAACAACACTTTTTTCGCGGAGTGTGGTTAAAAGGGTGCACTTGAATGTGTTCCACATGAGATGCCTCCTTAATCCCTGAGCTCGGAGCCGGTCAGTTCGAGGAATACATCGTTTAAAGTCGGGGGCTCGGAGTATACGCGACCGAACGACCTATCGTGTTTTTGCAACAGCTCCAGGATGTGGCCGAGGTTGTTTTTTCCGGTTGTGCAGGAGACATCCAGTTCGTTTCCTTCGTAGATCGCCCGTTGGACAAAAGGCATCTTCTTGATCGAGGACAGGACGTCGATCGGCAGATCCGCGACCTCCACCTGAATCTTCTCACCGGTGCTGATCATCGCCTTGAGTTCGTTGTTGGTGCCACAGGCCAGCGTTTGGCCGTGATCCATAATCATGATACGGGTGCCGATTTCCTCCACCTCCTCCATGTAATGACTGGTGTAGACGATGGTGGCTCCGCCCCAGCTGAATGATTTGATGCCTTCCAGGATGGAATAACGGCTTTGGGGGTCTACGGCCACCGTGGGTTCGTCGAAGAAGATCAATTCGGGTTTGTGCGCGATGCCGCAGGCGATATTGAGGCGTCTGATCAATCCTCCCGAGAGCTTGCGGGGGCGAAACTTCGTGTAATCCTCAAGCCCGACGAACTCGATGGCCTCATCCACCAGTCGCTTTCTGGTATGCCTGTCACGTACGTATAAGGCACAGAAATAGTCGATGTTGTCGCGCACCGACAGCTCCTCGAATACCGCGATGTTCTGCGGCACGATGCCGATGCGTCGTTTGATGTCATAGCGTGAGGGAGACATATCCTCACCGAACAACCGTATCACGCCTTTATCGAAGGTGAGCAGCTGTAAAATGCAGTTGATGGCCGTGGTTTTGCCACAGCCGTTCGGTCCGAGCAGCGCGAATACCTCGCCCTTCTCGATTTGCATGTTGAAGTGATCGAGGGCGAGGAGCTCCTTATATCGCTTTACCAGATTCTCAACAGCCACAATTTCCATGATGATCCAATCGTCGTACTTTTCGATGTGATAATTGTGCATCGGCAGAGGGGAATGTCACCAGTGACCGGAGTCACCCGTGAACATGACATTTGTCATGAATCGCTTATCGGACTACTGCTGTAGGGCAACAAAAAAACAACCCCGGAACAAGTGCTCCCGGGGTTGTTGTGATGAATCCGAATGAAAAGGCTTGTTACACCGCGGTCCAGCCGCCGTCGATCCAGAGAATCTGGCCGGTCGTGTATGAGGAGGCGTCGGAGGCGAAGTAGATCACCGCACCGTTGAGCTCGCCGGTCTTACCCGGGCGTCCCATCGGGCAGGAGGCTTTGATGAGGCCGAGGAACTTCTCATCACCCATAACGCCGCTGGTCATCTCGGAGGGGAAGTAAGCCGGACCGATGGCATTGACGGTGATACCGTATTGCGCCCACTCGGCAGCCAGCTCCTTGGTGAGCATCAAAACGCCGCCCTTGGAGGCGCAATACGCCGAGATACCCATACCCGTGAAGGATACCGCGGAATGCAGTGATCCGAGATTGACGATCTTGCCGTACCTTTGCTCTTTCATGACTTTTCCCACCTCACGCGCCACGTAATACACGGCGTTGAGGTTGGTGTCGATAACCGCTTTCCAATCGTCGTCGGACTGCTCTTCGGCGGGCGCCACACGGGCGGTTCCTGCGTTGTTGATGAGGATGTCGATGCGCCCGAAATGATCTTTGATGGCAGCGATCGCCGTCTTGATGTTCTCAACATCGAGCACGTCGCAAGTCGTAGCAAAGACATCTACACCGTACTCGCTTTCGATCTCGGCCTTTACGGCTTCGAGTTTTTCCTGCCTGCGGGCGACGATGGCGATTTTGGCGCCCTGATTGGCTAAAGCTTTGGCAAACTGCACTCCGAGTCCCGAAGAGGCACCGGTTACCAACGCGACTTTGCCGGATAGATCGAACAGGTTCTCTTTCATATCAACTACCTCCAAAATAAGTTGTACGAATTCGTCTTTCGCGAATCGAATACTAAAGAGCCTCCATATGCTTGTCAAACGCGCACGAATCCCGTCGCCGGGAGCCGGTGATATTCGGCCGTTCACCCTATGTGATAAAAGCCCCTACCGTGTATCCGAAATAAAGCGCCACTCACACAGCGCGCGGTTTCATCGGCTACAATGGGCGTATGGATCGTATCATCGATAAATCGGTAATCATCGTCTGCTGTACAGCGGTGCTTGTCGTGATGCCGCAAAGTACGCTATTCGTCGTAGGGTTGCTGCTGATTTTGGCGGTTACTGCACTTCAGGAGGTTCATCTGCTACCCCGGAGCTTCCTTTGGGGCATGCTCTACGTATATCTCATCGCTACCATTCCCGTGTCGACCTTTGCCGTCTTCATACCGCTGATCGCCTACGACTGTATGCGGATGAAGCATTGGCTACTCAAGTTATCCTGGCTTTTACCGCTGTTTTTCAACCTACCCGTCC
>DOMT01000080.1 GCA_003509825.1 Coriobacteriia bacterium | reverse complement strand
CTCAGCTATACGGCGCGCCTGCCCGGACACACCGGTGGCCTCGCAGGCCTTTTCGAAGATCGACAGATAGATACTGAGTGCGCCCTCCTGAGATGCCCAAAGCGAGTCGTCGGGTTTGAACAGTTTGTCATAATCGGCCATCATCTCGAAGATATTCTGCTTGAGCAGTTGATGATCCATCTCAACACCCAAGGCGCCGGCGGAATCCATCAGCACATCGACCTCGGATACGGCCGGGCGGATAAGGGTATTTCCCACATCGAAGAAAACGACGGTTTTTGCCACATACACCTCCATAATTTATGTACGTGGCACATTATAGTTGACTTGCCGCATCCGCAGCGGGACGATCCTTCACCCTTTTTCCGTCGGCACTGTAATAGGCATAATAGGATTCGGACGCCACGGATTCCCGGTAATTCGCACAGGCACCCAAAATATGCACGTCCGCCTTTCCCAGCTGGTCATAGGCAAACGCCATTTCCTTACGCTTCGTATGTTTGGGGCGCACCACGAAGATCACCCCGTCCACAAGCGTACCGATGATGGCGGCATCCACGAAGGTTCCCACGGGCGGGGTATCGAATATCACGTATTCGAAATTACTCTCGAGAACCTCGACGAGTTTTGCAAAACTTTTGGACGACAAGACGTCTGTAGGACTGGGGATGTTCGGCTCGGTGTCCAGAAAAAACAGGTTGGGTATCGGGGTGGACACAACGGCGTCACTCAGTTTTGCCAGACCCGTCAAGACGGCATAGGAGCCGACGGAGGGCTTGAGCCTCATATAATGTGCCAGGCTACGACGGCGCATGTCGGTATCGACCACCAATACCGTCTGCCCGGAAGTGGCGATCGCCTGAGCGAGACTCAAGGCAATGGTCGACTTTCCCTCATTCGGCACCGAGCTGGTTATGGCTATGGATTTTATCGGCTTATCGGGAGAGAGAAATCGGATATTCGCATAGAGCGTTTTCGCCGCATTTTGAACTTCGGAACGGCTCCCCGGACTTTCCTGCTCTCTCCCGACTTTCC
Organism: Coriobacteriia bacterium; assembly: GCA_003509825.1. Taxonomy (GTDB): domain Bacteria; phylum Actinomycetota; class Coriobacteriia; order Coriobacteriales; family UBA8131; genus UBA8131. The sequence goes on along the minus strand of DOMT01000080.1, from coordinate 3,323 downwards.
TATGTCTTGCCATTGCTCACTCTGCCCCACGTTTATACTCCACAACGGCCTTTGACAAAACGCGGGTTCAATCCACCGTCGACGAAGCGACGATGTGGGATCCTTTGTTTCGATGGCAGTCTTTAGCCCCTACATTTTACCACCCACCTGCCATTATACCGCATCTCCCCAGCATATCATCGATACATTTCCTCTATTAGCAGTACAATATTATACATCTACACTCATGTATCCAGATGATTATTCAGTATACCTGATATGAGATGATTCTTCGGATGGGCGACGGTCGATGTCCGACGGCGTCAACTACCGATCAGCACCNNCCGGCGATATACAAGGTGTGGAGGTCAAGTGCTCCGTCGAGCTCCCGGTAATGACACTCGATCGGCCATCGCTGCAAGAATCCCGCTTCATCCATATCCTGCTGATACAAGCGCTCGCAGATCATAACCAGTTCGGATTCGGGAAAATAAGGAACCGCATCCGCCGTCAGCGCGATTTTCATACCCGATTTTCCAACCTTGTCGGGTTCATCGAATCCGCTGGCCGTACCGAGGTAGTTGAGGGCATCACGATATTCGGATGCAGGAAAGCTCAACGAAAAACCTTCGGCGACATCGACGAAGGTTTTGGTGCAGCGTTGCGGACGGATGAAGACGAAGACCACCGGTTTCTGCCAGATGAAACCAAGTCCACCCCAGGCGGCGGTCATCGCATTGATACTGCCATCAGGCTTTGCCGCAGCAACAAGCATCCACTTCCTACCGATGCGCTCGAATGCGTTTTCGCTGAGCTCATAAGGGCTGATCTCTCGTAGTGTCATAGACTTCTCCTTACCTTCGTGCAGTCCGACCCGCACATCTCACGTCAATTCCGATAGTACCCAGGCGCTGTGCTCCCCCGTCCACATCCACTCCGCACGGGCAAAAACCTGCGACCAGTCGGTTTCGATACCAAACAGCAGCTCCAGATAATGCCTACATTCTATCCCGGCCGATTCGGACGGCGGATTTCCGTATATTTTTTGGAACGCAAAAGTGTAGGCGCAGGTCGGACAAGAGGATATCAGGATCTTGGCTCCGGCAGCCACCGCTTCTTCGAGTATACGCCCGGCACGGATACCCCCGATCTCAGCGTCGAAGGACGATACCGCTCCCCCCGCCCCACAACAAAGGGTGTCTTGCCCCTCGTGCTCCAGTTTACAGATGCTACAACCTGCAAACATCCTGCGCAGCGGAGAGCCATGACTCTGACTGCGATCATGACAAGAGTCGAAGAACGCCACGTCTTGGGGGCTTTCGGGTAAATCCACCCCGAGATCAACCAGGAGCTGCGGAAGCGAGATCACCTCCGGGGCACCGACACCATGCTTGCCCACGGCCTCCACCAGCTCCATCTCGCAGCCCGCACACACGGTGATGATCCGTTTTATACCTGCGGCATGGCAACGATCCAACAACTTGCGCTGCAGGGTCTCAACGCGCTCCGGGAGTCCCCTGCCTACAAGCGGGCTACCACAGCAGCCGAGATCGATCGCCCATCGGTATCCTCTGTCATCCAACAGCTTGCCCGTGGCCCGCACCGAATCATCCATATAAGTGACCATGGTGCATCCCGGAAAGAACAGGGTATCCACCTGCCCCGGCCCTGCATCATCGAGGTGGATGAACTCAGGATAGAAAACCCCGTTGAGGTGCCGGTAGACGCTGAACAGATGCCATTCCTTGTCAACCTCCACGCTTTTGAGGTCGTTATTTACGGTGCCGAAAAGACCGCTGCGCTGATAGAGCGCGCGCCAAGGCCGCATGACTCTGTCCGCCCGGACAGCGCCGGGGCACCGCGCGGTACAGTTATTACAAAGGCAACACCTGCGCGTCAGCGAGTAGAGCTTGTCATACTTTTCGGTATGGGTGTGGATGGTGTCCGAGATCGTCCGGTCATCGAAACCGGATTCGGCGAAAAGCTCCTCGATAGCGTCGAGCAGCACCATCCCCGATCCCACGATGTCTGACATGCTTGCGATACCATCGCCGAAAAGCTCGCAGCGACTTGCACAAAGACCACAACCGTTGCAGTTCCCAAGCGCGTTTTGCCAGGTTTCGCGAGCCGTTTTGAGAATGTCGTCATAGACGGAAGCGTGATGAGGGGCTTTGCCACCTTCGGATTGTGCAGGTAAACACACTCCGTTCATCCTCGTCGGAGCCTCACCCCGCAAGATGAACGCTTGAGGCGAACAAGTCTCTCTTCGTGAACACACCGTGCAGTCCCCCGCTANNTGCAACGTCTTCCATCGCAATCGGCTCGAATCCGAGCTTGGGGTAAAATCCCTGCGACTCGCTACAGGCCACCAACTTGAGGGTACCGTGGTGCTGCCGGGCGTGTTCGATAAGCGTGCTTCCCACGCCATGACGCTGCCAAGACGAGAAGGTCGCAACCGGGTAGACATAATTATCGTCGCCCCCCACCGTCTCGATGCGGATGAACCCGACAGGCACGTCGTCCTCGTTTACCGCTACGTAGAGCTGCCCGATGCTTTCGATGTGCCCCAATCCGGATTCATCGCATATCATGTCGATATAGGCGAGATCATCGCTTCGGGCGGGGCGGATGTCGAATAGTGCCATATCGTGTCTCCTCGAGACGAAACGGTCGGAGCCGTTTCCTACGGGTTTTCAGGGCGGTCGCGGCCGCTCCCTGCGGTTCTCTACGGAGCAGCTTGAACCGCCCCTTCCGACATCGTCGTCGGCGGTTTACAGCGGCGGCAGATAGATCTTCGCCCTGCTCTGAGGGATCGCCTTCGTGCCCAGCTCCTTAAGACCCTTCACCACGGTCGGCATATAACCGATGGGGATACCCATGAACATCAAATCATCGGAGATATCGCTCGAGGCTCTGCAACCGTAGCAACCGAAGGAGATATTGGGCTCACCGCTCGTATAGGGGATCAACGTGGTTTCGACGCACTGGGCATTGTAGCCGCTGGCGTGGAAATCGAAGCGATGACCGGTGTAGTACGAGGCGCTCATACACAACCACATGACCTGCTCCGGCTGGGCGAAGACCGCGATGACCTGCGGCTCACACACCTGTTTTTCCAAAGGAGTCACCACTGTGGCGTCGATGGAGTGAGCCGGCAGACTCGGGCGCTCGGCAACCATGTTCCGTGCCGCTTCGACGCTGTCCAATTTATGGAAGAGCTTATAGAGCTCGCCCGAAGCCAGCTTTGCCGGCAGCTCGGTGAGCCCGAGAATCGCCGTGCCATCGGGGCAGGCGTGCCGGTTGGCCGGCATCATGAAGCTGCGCCCCCGTCGGGCGGCCATCAG
>DOMT01000040.1:5947-8999 GCA_003509825.1 Coriobacteriia bacterium | reverse complement strand
ACGCAGGCTGCGACACCGGTTAAAAAGACCATCAAGCCTCCGTCGGGCAGTGCCTCGACCCCACCGCCCGGCATGGCGAAACCTCTTCGCTAAAACCTCCGATATGAAAGCTTTTCCGTGCCACAGAACATGAACACCTCCAAGCAAGGGGAAAAACCAACCAGAGCCAATCGCCTTAAAAGCCTGTTCTATGTTGTGTGGGCGGCCATAGGAGTAATCCTGCTAGCGGCCGGCGCGCTCTACGTTCTCGGCACCATCGGTTCCGCCCTGGCCATCATAGCGCTCGCCGCGTTCATCGTCTTCGTACTGCGCGTTCCGGTGGCCTGGCTCGAAAGACGTCGGGTGCCCCGGGCACTGGGCGCACTTTTGGCCTACCTGGGAGCGTTCATTCTCATCGCCTTGACACTGTTTTTGTTCATCCCCATAGTTTGGGAGCAGGCCCTGGGGCTCATCCGCATGATTCCCGGTTATGCCGATCAGGCCACCGAGACGTTCAATCAGCTGTATGCGAATTACGGCTATCTGCTCGAGAACAACAACATCCACCAACTGGTGACCTCTGCAACCGATAGCCTGTCTACCTGGGCGGCGGGCTTGGTTTCCCAGGCCGGGCGGGGAGCTCTTACGCTCGGGACGAATGTGGTCACGAGTCTGGTCGTGTTTACCGTTTCTTTGATCGTCGGATTCTGGATTCTCATGGATCTGCCTAAGATCGGCCGTGAGCTGCGTATCGTTATCGGACCCAAGCACGAGGATGCGGTGATGTTCGTTGCCACCACCTTATCCCGCGCGTTCGGGGGTTATCTCCGTGGCATGACCATCTGCGCCATCTGTACCGGCACCATCGCCGGCATCNNCTATCGGCTTTTATTTCATCGGTTTGCCGTATCCTGCGGTGCTCGGATTGCTTACCGGTCTGATGAACTTCATCCCTTATGTCGGGCCCTGGATCGCCGGTGCCGTTGCGGCACTCATCGGTCTGTTCGTCAGCCCTCCGGCCGCGTTGTTGTCCATACTCGCCACGATACTTGCGCAGCAGCTGGTGGATAACTTCATCTATCCGCGCGTCATGTCTTCGGCGGTCAAACTACATCCCGCCATCNNGGGTCTTTACCGGAGGCGCCTTAGCCGGGTTTCCCGGGCTTATCTCCGCGGTGCCGCTGCTCGCCTCGGCCAAGGTCATCTTCGTGCATTTCTTTCAGCGACGGACGGGGCGAAAGCTGGTGAGCGAGAAGGGCGCTTTGTTTAAGGGAACACCTGCCGAGACCACGCAGGAAACGCAGGAGACGCAAGATGAACTCCGGCCCGATCCACAGCCCGATAAAGACGGCGAAACTCCCTAGTATCGGAGACGAGTCGGTTTTTTTGAGCTATCCTATACAAACCTATAAAACCATCGGAAACACAGGAAAGAGTGCCTAAACCGTGAAGAGTAGTGAACTGAGGGAAAAATATCTGTCATTCTTCGAGGAAAAGGGATGCAAGCGCTGGCCGTCGTCATCGCTTATCCCGGACGATCCGTCGATGCTTCTCACCAGTGCGGGCATGGTGCAGTTCAAGCCGTACTTTCTGCAGCTCAAACAGCTCGAAGCGCCGTATGTGGGCACCGTCAGCGTGCAAAAATGTGTGCGCACCACCGATATCGACATCATCGGCACCACAGGGCGTCACTTAAGCTTCTTCGAGATGCTCGGCAACTTCAGCTTCGGGGCGTACTTCAAGAAGGAGATGTGCGCCTGGGCCTATGAGTTTTCCACCGAGGTTTTGGGATTTGACCCCGAGCGCCTGTATTTCTCGGTTTATCTGGATGATGATGAGACCGTGGGGATCTGGAAGGCCATCGGCGTACCCGAAAGCCGCATCGTGCGCCTGGGTGCCGAGGATAACTTCTGGGCTGCCGGTCCTACCGGTCCCTGCGGCCCCTGTTCGGAGCTGTATTACGACTACGGCCCGGAATACGGATGTGGAAAGCCTGATTGCGCACCGGGCTGTGATTGCGATCGTTTCGTGGAGTTTTGGAACCTGGTGTTCACGCAGTTCGACCGTCAGGAGGACGGCACGCTGGTGCCGCTGCCAAAGAAAAACATCGACACCGGCATGGGCTTGGAGCGCACGGCTGCGATTTTGCAGGGAGTCGGCTCGAACTACGAGACCGATATCTTACGCGGACTTATCGCGGTGGGAGAAAAGCTCTCGGGCAAATCCTACGGCTCCGACGCCGCGGACAACCTCAGCTTGCGAATATGCGCCGATCACGCACGTTCCGTCTCCTTTATGATCGCCGACGGTATCCTGCCTTCCAATGAGGGTCGCGGTTTCGTTTTGCGCCGGCTGCTGCGTAGGGCGGTTCGTCACGGGCTGCGTCTCGGCATCGAGGCACCGTTTTTGTCTCACTACGTTGCTGCCGTGGTCGAGGAGATGGCAGCGGCCTACCCCGAGCTCAAAGATAATAAAACCCTGGTGGAGCGCGTGGTTAACGCCGAGGAGGAGCGCTTTAACCAGACGCTGCGTTCGGGTCAGAATTATCTCGACGTGCACTTGGCGGAGCTTTCCGCCGACAACCCCGTACTTTCAGGCAAAGCCGCTTTCGAGCTACATGATACCTACGGCTTCCCGATCGATCTGACCGTCGAGATCGCCGCCGAGCAGGGATACGAGGTTGACAGGGACGGATTCGAGACCCATATGGAAGATCAGCGCAGTCGTGCACGTGCGGCGGCCAACGATGATGCCTGGGGTACCATCGGCAGCGTGTTCGGAGAAATACACAACGACCACGGCGACACGGTGTTTACGGGGTATGGCGAAAGCGAGCTCGACGCCAAGGTCATCGCCTTGGTGGTGCAGGAGTCCGACGGGCAGGCATCGGGTGCGGGAGAAAAACAAACGGGCAAGCAGTTTTGTCTGGTCGAGAGTATCGCGCCCGGACAAAAAGCCCAGGTCGTCTTGGATAGAACGCCTTTTTACGGAGAAAAGGGCGGGCAGGTCGGTGACATCGGTTATCTCGAGACCGCCGGCGTTACTTTTACCGTCGACGATACGAAGATCCACG
>DOMT01000040.1:0-5918 GCA_003509825.1 Coriobacteriia bacterium | reverse complement strand
GATCGACACCCTGTATCGTGAGCGCATCGAGCGCAATCACACCGCCACACACCTGCTCCATGAGGCTCTCAGAGGGGTTTTGGGCGACCATGTCAAACAGGCGGGTTCGCTGGTGGCGGCCGAGCGGCTACGCTTCGATTTCACCCACTTCGAGGCGGTGACCGCCGAGCAGCTCCGCGCCGTGGAAGACATCGTCAACGCCGCGATCATGAGCGACACGGAGGTGCGGTCCTACGAAACCTCGCTGGATGAGGCCCGACAAGCCGGCGTGACCGCCCTGTTCGGCGAAAAATACGGGGATGTAGTGCGCGTCATCGAGGCCAACGACGGCTCCAAAGAGCTTTGCGGCGGCACCCATGTGCGGCACACCTCGCAAATCGGATTTATGAAGATTACGGCGGAATCCTCCGTAGGCGCGAATCTGCGCCGTATCGAGGCGATCACGAGTCTCGATGCGCTGAATTACGTCAATCGTCTCGAATCGGAGCTCCGTGACATCGCAGCTTTGGTAAAGACCCCGATATTTAAAGTGCGTCCGAAGATCGAGGCCATGCAGGATCATACCCGTGAGCTGGAGGCCGCCCTGAAGCAAGGCAGGGCCGCCGGTACGGCGGATGTGGTCGACAGCCTGGCCGCCGAAGCGATCGATGCAGGATACTCCCTGGTCGTGGCACGTTTGGACGGACATGATGTGGAGGGGCTCCGCACCGTGATGGATAAGATGCGCGAGAAGCTGGCGCTGTCCGGCAAAGGTGCCGCCGTCGTGTTCGGTGCTAAGACACCTGCGGATACCCCCATTCTGCTTGCAGCCGGCGATAAGGACGCGGTCGGGCGCGGCTTCGATGCCTCCGCGGTCATCAAGCACATCTCTCCTGCGATCAAAGGCGGTGGCGGTGGTAAGGCGCAGATGGCCCAAGCAGGCGGAAAAGACGTGCAGGGGCTGGATAAGGCACTCGAAATGGCCCGTGAATTGCTGGCGGGAAACGGTTCGGTGGAATAATTTACAAAGCGGTTGCATCCTTTCGATCGGGCATATACTAACCGAGGAATAAACAACGATGATCGTTTTAGCTTTGGATATCGGAGAAAAGCGCTGCGGCATCGCGGTGAGTGATGCTGCGGGAAAAATCGCACTGCCACTCAAGGTTCTACCCACCACCGAGGTTGTAGCGAACGCTCCGGTTTTCAGGCGTATCGTTGAGGACTACGAACCGGAGTTGTTGCTTGTGGGTTTACCTCTGTCGCTCGACGGGATGGAAAGTCAACAGACGGCCTACTCGAAAAAAGCGGCCGGATGCATCTCGAAAAACCTCGGTCTTCCGCTGGAGTTTCAGGATGAAAGGCTCTCAAGCACGGAGGCGAAGACCCATCTCAGGGCACAAGGCTATACTGAAAAGGAGATGAGGGGTAGAATAGACATGATCGCCGCGTCGGTTTTTCTCCAGACCTACCTCGACGCCAACGCACGATAGGTGCACTCGACATCAGTGACTATTAATAAATAATAAATGATTGGGAATCTTTAGAATGGCTGATAGTTTTGAAGGACGATCCACTTACGGTAACGAACACCCCGGCAGCGTGAATAACGGGCATTCCGGCGCAAGACGATTCTCCCGTCAGGGAGGTCGCTTCAGGAGCGCGGATTCTTCGGGCGGGGATGCAGCTTACGGTCGCTTACAGAGCACGGGCGAAAACCACGACGGTGCTTATGAAGCGCATGAGATCGGCGATTTCGACAGCGCGTCGTCCGGAGGTTTTTCAGGGTTTCAGGCGGTTGATACGCCGCCGTCCTATAAGCGCACCGCGTCACGCTACGATAGTCAGAAAAGCCGCAGTGACCGTGGCATCAGGTCGAAAAGTGGTGTCTTCGAGACCAACGATACCGGTGGATACGTAGGATATTCGGTTGCGGATGCGCAAAAAAAGAACAACAACAGCAAAATCCTCGCCGTCGTCGTAGGCGCCATCGCCGTGGTGGTGGTTGCCGCATTGATCTTCATGGTTTACAACTTCTTCCAGACAAGCCCGTCCGAGACGCAAACCGTCACCGCGGGAATCGAAAAGGAAATATTCATTCCCGAAGGTTCCTCAACCACCGCCATAGCAGGCATTTTGAAGAACGAAGGCATCATCGCCAAGGAAAGTACCTTCATCTCTGCCGTGCGCAGTCGTGGCGCGGAGAGTATGCTCAAGCCCGGAAAATATGCGATGACCACGGGAATGGGCGATAACGCAGCGGTGGACCTGCTGATCGCAGGACCGAGCGCAACGGGTAACACCCTCACCATCCCCGAGGGGGTTACCTTGGAACAGGCTGCGAAAACGGTCGAGAAGGTTTGTGATATACCCGCCGACGCTTTCATAGCCGAAGCCCGTTCGGCCGACAAATACTATAACGAGAACCCGACGAAATACTGGTTTTTGGCCAACGTCTACAACAATTCCGCGGAGGGCTTCCTCTATCCCAAGACCTATGTCATTCCCGAGGGATCGGATGCCGCTTACGTGGTCAAAGTGTTGTTGGATCAATTTGCCATCGAGATCAAAAATCTCGATCTCAGTTATGCCGAAAGCCGCAATCTCAACCTTTACGATGTGATGATCATGGGCTCCATGATCGAGAAGGAGACCTATACGGCTTCGGAACGCGAACTGGTGTCGTCGGTGCTCTATAACCGTCTACGCAACAATATGAAGTTGCAGATCTGTGCGACGGTGGTCTACGTGCTCGGGCCGGATTCCCGCGATTACGGCATCAACCCGCTGTTGTATGTGGATCTGGAGGTCGAAAGCCCGTACAATACCTATCTCCACGACGGACTGCCTCCCGGACCGATCTGCTCCCCGCAGATCGCGTCGATAACGGCGGCGGCGCGTCCGGCGCAAACCGACTATCTGTATTACGTACTCACCTCACAGGACGGCACACACACCTTCTGCGCAACCGATGCGGAGTTCGCTGCGGCCAATGAAGTCTATAATCGGGTATTCGGTTAGAGTTCGGATTCGAGATATCGGCGAAGCGCCCGTGAGGGCTCAAAGGATTGCGGGAATATGACACTGTTTACCCCTGATGACTACCTGAGCTCCGTTACGGTCATCGATGCACGGGAACTTTACGAGCACGGCTACAGAACGGTGCTTCTCGACATCGATAACACTTTGGTGCCCCGCGATACCAAAAAGCTCAGCGATGAGGTACTCGCCTGGGTAACAGCGCTCAAGCAGCAAGGAGTCAAGGTCTGCCTGCTCTCGAACAACTGGCATAAAACGGTGTTTGCCTATGCCGAGCGCCTGGACGTGCCCATCGTCTACAAGGCGATGAAGCCCGCGCCCTTCGGGTTTTTCAGGGCGTTTAAAAAAGCGGGGAAGGTCAAGGGCGAAAAGGCGGTGATGATCGGTGATCAGATGTTCACCGACGTGCTCGGCGCCCGCCTGACGGGCATCGATGTAATTCTCGTGGAGCCGCAGGNNCACCCTGCTGTTTCGCAAGGTCGAACGCAGATTGCTCAAAGACAGGGCACCACGGATATAGCGCGCCTGCACCGTTTCACCCGCAATCACGGTAGGCGGCCCGGCTGTAGCCTCGGCATGCGACGCGCCCACAAATATAGGAAGCGGTTTTCGAACCGTTTTAAAACACGAAGGGAATCATATGCTCAAGGCAGGACTATTCGGATACCCCGTCGACCACTCGCTGTCTCCCGTCATCCATACCTGTGCCTACCGGGAGTTGGGCCTGGATTGGTCCTATGAACTGCTCCCCTGTGAAACGCAAGGCGACTTTTTCGAGGCCCTGAAGGGCGCGGTGGCGGATTTTGACTCCTACGTCGGGTTCAATATCACCACACCCCACAAAGTTGCGGCTTTTGAGGCGGCTACCGGACGATCGAAGTATGCCGAAATCGCCGGAAGCGCCAATGTGCTCACCTTCTTACATTCCGCAAAGGCCCGAGGCGGGGAGGACGGATTCCTTCTGGCCGACAATACCGATGGTAGGGGACTGGTAGCTTCCCTGAAGCGTGAAGGCTGCGGGTCTCTCAAAGGTGCCACGATCGTATTGTGTGGAAGCGGTGCGGTAGCCATGTCTACCCTGTTGTCGCTGCTTGAAGAGGACGTGGCGACGATCCACGTTGCCTGTCGCAATACCGCGAAAGCGGAGCAGCAGGTGGAGCGCGTCGTGCGAGCGTTCGGAACAACCGCCGAAGTGAGCTCGATCCTGCGCGACGGAATCCAAGTCGTGCGCCTGGCCGATGCCGCCCAAGCTCTTAAAACAGCCGACATCCTTATAGATGCCACAACACTCGGTATGTCTCCGGGAGATGCGCCCGTCGTTGCCCCGTCGNNTGGTTTACGGCCACGGCGAGACGGCGCTGCTCAAAGCTGCTCGTGAGGTGGGTGCGCAGGCCATAGACGGGCTCGGTATGCTCATCGAGCAGGCCGCCCTGACCATAGAGATATGGGCCGGTGAGCAGGGTCTACAGCTCGAAGCTCCTCGGGAAGTCATGCGCAAGGCTGCGATCCGACTGTAGGGAATGGCTTAAACGCCTTCCGGCGGCATGATCCGGTTTTGGATGGCCGACACCGCTTTCGAGGGTTCGTCGCTGCGAAACGCCAGAACCTTGAACGTGCGCTCCGATAGCTCACCGTTTACCATCGGATGGTAGCCTTCCTTGAAGCGGAGAGATACGTTCGTTTCTCGCCAGTCGTTGAGGGCCAGTAGACCTCCCTCCACGTTTTCATCCACCTCGATGGTTTTGTTGGTCACGCATTCACGGTTGCGTACGGTGACGCTTTCGATGGAGTCGACATCCAGGCAAATCGTGTGCCAGGACATGTAGCGCAGCGTCAGGGTGTCCGGGCCGATGTGGTGGGGGTACACGACGGTGGAAAAGATCATGCCGAGAAAAAAGAAGAGTCCGTACACCGTCAGTATGATGAGAATCACGTGTAGTGCTACAGGCAGATGAAAGAAGAAAAACACCAGCTCCACGGCACCTATTTCAAGCGGGGTCAGGCAGAGTAGAAAGATAGCCATCGTTTTGAATTGTGAGCCGTAGGTGATTACCACGGCATCTTCGGGGACGTCTTTGCGCCGGGTGATGCCGCGGCCGATTGCACTCCAGCTGCCCAGCTCTGCGCGAAAGGCGAACAGCAGGGGCTTGGGTACGATCTCCTTGAATTCCTGCTGCAGGGCAAAACTCACGGAAATTCCTTCGCTTCGTACCCGCCTGATCACACCGAAAACCGTGGGGATGATGACCGATAGACCGAAGATCAGTGCTGTGGTTTCGGTTACGATGATCAATAGAGCGGCGATGTGGGTGGGGATGAGGCCCGAGAAAAGCAGGATCAACTCGACTATCAACAGGGTTAGAAAAATCCAGCGAACGGCTCGTTTCAAAATCAGCACTCCTTCAGCTCTGCTTGATCGGCGTTGCTCCCACCGGTGGTAAAACCCGTCGCTCAGTATAGCATGCTTGCCCCCCCCGGAAAGCACTGTGCGAGAGTGCCGTGTAGTCGGTAGGCGGAGGGAGGGCGGCGTCTTTTACCGGTTCTCCGGTGGATCCTTTTGTTTTACGGTTATAATGATTTTTGTTTGCGGGAGTACGTCGATACTTCTCGGGTGATGTTACCGGGTGGCGGCGTTGAGAAGGCGAGAGTCTAATCCCTTGAACCTGTTGGTTAAGACCAGCGCAGGGAAGCAAGCGGATACGAAAATGTATTTGATCAGGCCGCTTCCCNNTGAACCTGTTGGTTAAGACCAGCGTAGGGAGCAAACCGGGTACTCGAAACAGCGTACGCCCCCGGTTCTTCCGAGGGGCGTTTTTTGTTGCGAAGAGTGGTTTCGGTCGTTGTTCGGGTAGACCGGGAGAGGATGACTATGATCAAAAAGGCTCTGAGTATCGCCGGAT
>DOMT01000070.1 GCA_003509825.1 Coriobacteriia bacterium | reverse complement strand
CTCCCTCTCGGCCCTGATCCTCTCCTGCTCGGCCACCCACGCCCGATACTGCGCGATCTTGCTCTGTTTCGCGCCCGCTATCTGTTTGTTGACGTCTTCCTTTCACGGTAGATGATCTTGTATTCGCGCCGCGACACATCAATTTCTCCCGAAGAAATGGCGATGTCCGACAACACTGATGCATGATGCTGCGTATCACTTGTACCCAATTCAGTTTTCAATCTACTTTCAGCACTATTATCGGTTACGGATAAAAGGTCTCATTGGTTACTTGCGTATTGACATCACCCTTCGTCAGCTTTTTCTTTCAGCAACTCCCCTAAAGAAACTCTTTCAAGAATTCCTTAGACCTCTCTCCCAGCATGTCACACAAACCCTCCTTGCTACTGAGAGTGAAAGCGATGCTCTCCAGAACACTGAAAAACATTACCTCTTCCGCATACGCATCTCCCGATCTCAGCATTGTCTCAATATAACCAAAGGCCTTTGAGAGCTCTGAACGTCGATCCTGTTTCACGCAGTCGATTAAATATGGTACAAACACATCCCCATAAACAGTATGGGAGCCTGTATCATCACCTTCCTGCCAGTCCACCTCTTCGGTGTATTCTTTTTCCAGATTTGGAAAAGTATAATTTACATATCGGTACCGGAAGATGCCTAATCGCTGCGCGCCGCCAGCGCCTTGGCTCCGACGAAATCGCGTTCGCTTCGCACCAGGCGCATGAGTCCGGCCTCATCGGGATAGGTGTAGGCCGCGTCCTCGGCCGCTGCAAACCAGGTGCCTGCCGCTTTGCGCAGCTCGGCGTATTCGTCCATCTCCATAGGATCGATTTCGGGAAAGCTCATCAAGGCGTAGACGATGCCGTTTGCCCCTGTCTGCGAGCAGAAAAGCTCGTATGCCTCTCCGTTGCAACCGGGCAAAACCGGTGTTTGCAGCAACATCACCGGCACGGTGTCCAGCTGTACCATGCTCAGTTTTCCGGTTGCAGGTGCATCCTCCAGAGTGCCGGCCGACAACTCGTCGAGCACCGCTTTGCTGCCCGGGCCGAAGAGCACGATGTCGGCGAGTGTCTGACTTTCATCGGCCACTTCCAACCCCTCGAATATCAGCCCTTGCTCGTCTTTGATCTCCGCATGGGCCGCCAACCATGAAAACACCTCGTCGCTGTTTTCTTCACTCGTGGTGATCATGTATTCGTTGTCTCCGGTACGGATCACCAGCACCACATCGATGACCTCGGCCTCGGCGGTGAGTATCAGCGAGGCAACCACGCCGCCTAATTCCTTAAGCGGCTCCATGTCGGCGGTGCACATGGTGCGGATGAAGTCGTGGGACGAAGCGCCGCTCAAACGCAGCTTGCCCACTGCGGACATATCGCAGAATCGTATGGTGTTGCTCATGTTGAAAATCCTATCAGGCGGCTTGGGCCGTCGTCGTGTTAGCAAGATAATTGATCGAGAAATCGTAGGTTTCAGGCAGTACGGTGGTGGATTCGGCATGCTCGGCATCGCCGAAGAAACCGCCGATGAAGCGTTGCCACCAAATGCCCACTCCCTGCCAGAAATCGGGCTCTGCTACGGTTTCGGTGGCCAGAAGCCCTACTCGGGCTATCACCTCTCCATCCTGCGTCCACACTATCGACCCCACCTCGTCTCCGGCATTGATCGAGCCGGGCTTCTCGGTCAGGGTCACCTCCTGGGTGATACCGCCGGCGTAGTCGAAGACGTTCGCCGAAACCGGCGAGGCGGCCACTACAGGCACGGTCTTATCCGGCCAACTCACCACCGCCAAGCTCGCCACGGGTTTTGTGGAGTTGATGAGCTCGAGCGTTCTGTAGTGGGCAAAGCCCCACTCCAGCAAAGCCTCGGCATCGACGAAACGTTGGTTTTCGCTGTTGGAGTTAAAAACCACGGCGTAGAGCTCGAATCCGTTACGCTGGGCGCCGGCCACCAGACAATACCCGGCGGCATCTGTAAATCCCGTCTTCACCCCGTTGACACCTTGCATCTCTCCGAGCAGCTTGTTCGTCGAATCATAGGTGCGTTGTTCGCCCGAGACCGTGGCGCTCACCTGCTTTGAACCGACGATCTCCCTGAACAGATCGTTGGCCATCACAGCACGGGTGAGCAGCATATAATCCGATGCCGTGGTGTAGTTGCCCTCGTCGCTCAAGCCCGAAACATTGGAGTAACGGGTGCCCGTCATGCCCAGCTGAGCAGCCTTTTCGTTCATCAGATTAACGAAGGCAAACTCGGTGCCGGCGATATTTTGGGCGATGGCCACCGAGGCATCGTTGCCCGAGGGTACCATCATGCAAATCAGCAGATCCTTGAGGGTGGCCGTGTCGCCTTCTTTGAGATCGGCACTCGACCCTTCGGTCATGGCCGCACCATAGGTGACCTGCATCGGGGTTGCAGGCGTCGAATGCTCCAAAGCAACGAGCGCGGTCATGATCTTGGTCGTGGAGGCCATAGGCACCTGCGTCTGTGCGTTGCGCTCCCAAAGTACGGTGGAGTCCCGGGCACAAAGCGCGGCGTAGCCTGCATTGATGTCGGGGGCGTCCAAGACGACGGTGTTGTTGTTTCCGAGCTGCTGCCCGTTAACCATGTCATCCGCACGCACCTCCGCCGAAGCCGTTTTAAGCTGCGTGGGACAAAAGAGGAAGCAGGAGCCTACCAGTACGGCCGCAAGCAGCAGCTTGAGCGCAGCTCGCACACGCGGTTCGTTATGCTGTTTTTGCAAAGCGTTTGAATCAGGCATACAACTCTTCCGGTTTAACCACCCTAAAACCCGCATCGCCTATAACCTGCTCGGCTTCATCGTGATTATCGATGCGCAATACCTCCGTGGCCATACCGTCTTTGGAGGCAAAGCAGTACGCGTACTCGACGTTGATATCGGCACGATCCAAAGCTTCCATCAAGGTGGCGAGGCTGCCGGCACGATCCGGAACCTCTACGGCAAACACCTTCGTAAGTGAGGCGCGAAATCCCTTTTCATTGAGTACTTCGTAGGCTTTCGACGGGCTATCGGCGATGACGCGCGCTACACCGTACTGCGCCGTGTCGGCAAAGGTCAGTGCATGCATCGAGATGCCCGCGTCCCCGAGCGTCCTGCAAAGCGCCGCCAGGCGCCCCTTATCATTCTCAAGAAAAACCGTAATCTGATCGATCATCTTGTTCCTTTCCATCACTTCCATCTTAAAATCGCAGGCTCGCGATTTCAACCGATGATGCCTCAGCTCTTCACCCGTTCATCGATGACGCGGCGGGCCTTACCCTCGCTTCTCTCGATGGATTTGGGCTCAACGACCTTAACTTCCACGCTGACCTGCAAGTTGCTCTTAAGCTCGGCGATGATACGTTTTTGCAGGTCCTCGATCTTGCGGATCTCATCGAAGTCAAACGACGGCACCGTCTCGACCTTAAGCGTCACATGGTCGAGCGGTCCCTTGCTCGTGAGCACGATCTGGTAGTAGGAGGTGAGCTCGTCGAAGCTCGCCAGCACCTCTTGGAACTGGCTCGGGAATACGTTTACACCGCGGATGATGAGCATGTCG
>DOMT01000033.1:3035-3465 GCA_003509825.1 Coriobacteriia bacterium | reverse complement strand
TGCAGCACCATCGCGCTGATTTCCTCAGGGGTGAAGTCCTTGCCGTCGATGTCGACGAGCACACGCTTGTCCTTACCGCTCTTTACCTTGTAACTGACCGTGGAGCGCTCGGAGGAAGTCTCCGCGTACTCACGACCGATAAAACGTTTGATGGACGAGATGGTATTCTCGGGATTGGTAACCGCCTGATTCTTGGCGGCCTTACCTACAACACGCTCGCCATCCTTGCGAAAACCGACGACGGACGGCGTGGTCCTGTCGCCTTCGGCGTTAACGATGATGGTCGGCTCTCCACCTTCCATGACAGCCATCGCCGAGTTTGTGGTTCCCAGGTCGATTCCTAAGATCTTAGCCATGTTCAACGCTTCCTTTCACTACACTTTATGTTAGTTCCCATAACAGATGTAACAGGTTTGGTAGCGGACTTTCT
>DOMT01000033.1:0-3012 GCA_003509825.1 Coriobacteriia bacterium | reverse complement strand
GGCTATGGCCTGTTGATGAGATGTCATCGAACGGACACCGGGATACCAAGGCATGCCGCAATGTCTTCATAAAAACGGTCAGCTCACAGCCGGCCTCCAGGATATGTGGGCCCAGCGGATTTTACGCACGACTCCTTCACCGTCGACCTTATCGGCGTTGATGAAGTGTAGCTCGGGGAAGCGTTCCATCTGAAAGAGGATGTTCATCGCGAAGATGTAGTCGGGAACGAAGGTTATCTCGCCGTCGACGCCTTCGATGGGTTCCCCCAGGTGCTTATTGCCCCGTGGTCCGTATTCCGTGGCCATCGTAACGGCCACTTTCTTTCGCGCCACACGCTCCAGCTTTTCGAAGGCGGATCCGAGATCGTCCACCATGGTCGAGCGGGAGGCCAGCGCCATATCCACCGACTTTTCCTCGAGACCTGCGGCAAGCCACTCCGACCAAGGGGCGTTGAAGTCCAGGCGGACGGTTGTGACAGCATCCAGCCCTTCCGCAGCGATCGACCGTTCGAGTTCCGCGAGCATACCCTGTGAGAAGTCCGCGGCCACCACGCGATGCCCCGCCCGTGCGAGCGGGATGGCCAGCGTGCCGCTACCGCAGCCCATATCCAGAAAACTGCTGCCGGGATCGGCATCGAGCAGGTCGATAAAGGACTCCGCATAAGCCGACATACCGGCGTAGTGATTAAAGCTCTTGGCACGCCCGTCCCAGAAGCCGGCGTCGTCCGGTGCCTTACGCGCCCGGTTATACCGTATCCATTTCTCGCGCCAGTCCATGCCGAGTAAAGTTTTCATCGTTACCTCGATTCGAATCGAGCAGGACGCCGAAAATGGCGCCCACACACGGGCACCGCCTCATGGAACCATATCATCCATAGGATAACGGCCCGCGGAGCAGCGCCCCCACACATGCCTTGATACAGTATACTCTGATGTTGAAACAAAGCCGAAACACCGTGGGTGGTCGGGCATGAAGGTCGAATGCGGGTCACGCAGCCGGGGATCCGCAACGCAGATCCCCGACGAGTATGTTTGAGCAGGCGATCTTCATGCCCGAGCGCCCCCACAAAAGATACAAACCCGAACCGTAAAGGAAAGGTGCACAAAACATGGACTTCAAAGAACAACTGACCGAATACGCCCGACTGATCATACAAAGCGGCTGTAACCTCAAACAGGGTCAAGACCTCCTACTCTCCGCCTCGGTAGACAACATCGAGTTCGCCCGACTGCTCACCGAACAGGCATATCTGCAAGGTGCGAGACAGGTCACCGTGCGCTACGGAGACGACAAGCTGGCGCGGCTCCACTACGAGCACTGCGCACTGGAGGTCTTCGAGAACTTCCCCGACTGGCAGGCGTTGCTCAACAACTCCATGGCACATAAAGGAGCTGCCGTTTTGAGCCTCACGGGCTCGGACCCCAAAGCGCTGGAGGGCGTGGATCAAAACAAGCTCGTCGCCCAGTCCCGCTCCTCCCACATTGCTTGCAAGGAGTTTTACGACTCCATCGACCAGGGAAAAACGGTCTGGTGCATCGCCGGCGCGGCAACTCCCGATTGGGCGAAGTACGTATTTCCCGATCTGCCGGTAAACGAGGCCGTGGAAAAGCTCTGGCAGGCCATCTTCAAGACCGTACGTGTGGATGAAAACGACCCTGTCGCAGCTTGGGAAAACCACCGCAGGAGCTTCAATGAGCGCAAGGTCTGGCTCAACGCCCAACACTTCGACGCGCTGCATTACACAAACAGCCTCGGCACCGATCTCATCGTCGGCCTCAACGCCAAAGGCATTTGGCAGGGAGGCGGCGACGTGACGGTAGACGGCACCGAGTTCTTTCCCAACATGCCCACCGAGGAGATATTCACCACGCCCGATCGCCTGCGCGCCGACGGCATCGTTTATTCGAGCATGCCGCTCGTGCATCACGGCAACCTGGTGGAGGATTTCTCCCTCACCTTCAAAGATGGCAAGGTGAGCGATTACTCGGCCCGCATAGGTCGCGAGGTGCTCGAGGCCATATTCAGCGTGGACGAAGGCGCTGCGCGTCTCGGCGAATGTGCACTCGTCCCCTGGACCTCCCCCATCCGGGAGAGCGGCGTGCTCTTCTACAACACGCTCTTTGACGAAAACGCCTCCTGCCATCTGGCCGTAGGGCAGGGTTTTCCCGACTGCCTGGAAGGTGGCCAGGAGATGAGCGAAGATGAACTGCTGGCAGCGGGTGTGAGCAAAAGCGCAAGTCATGTGGACTTCATGATCGGAACGGCCGATCTGAGCATCGACGGCATCAGGGTCGACGGTTCCGTCGTAGCGATCTTTAAAGACGGCGAATGGGCGTTTTGATCGGACACGACGGTCGGATGCCTGAGCCGGTAACTCCAACCGAAACTTCCGAGCATCGACTTCGATTCGACTTCATGAATATTTCCGACGTTCGTCCGGGTGAAAGGGTTATAATCTAAACTTGGCTATTCTGGGCGTTATTTATACTGATAAGGTNNCTTTTCTGCCCTTATGCACTGTTGTATCGTCGGATGGACTTTTGTCCGACATATGTTTTCGAAGCATTTGCTCCACCTGCTTCGGTTTGCCGGATGACCGGCCCGGACCTACCCGGGCTTTGATCTGAAAGGGTTACCATACTATGTCCGATGACATCAGCCGGTCGGTGATACTCACAGTCGATGATGATCCCGTAACACTGAATGCCATCTTCGAGGTTTTACGCGAGCACTATACGGTTCGCCCGTTGNNTATCTCGAAAGCACACATGTCGACCTGATCCTACTCGACCACAAGATGCCGAACATGACCGGCTTGGAACTCCTTCAGATACTCAGAGACAACCCCCATACCCGGGAAATCCCCGTCGTATTTCTCACCAGCTCTGTGAGCAGTGAAGATGAGATCCGCGCGCTCGAAATCGGCGCCATGGACTATCTGAATAAACCTGTACGGGCAAAATCCCTGCTCACACGGGTGCGTCTCCAACTGGAGCTCCAGAGCCATCGCG
>DOMT01000004.1 GCA_003509825.1 Coriobacteriia bacterium | reverse complement strand
CAGATAACGCCGAGGGCCAAGGTCAAACCGAAACCCTGCACCGATCCGACCGCCAGAAAGAACAACGCCAGGGCGCTGATCAGGGTTACCAAGTCGGCGTCGATGGAGGTGATGATGGCGTGTTTGACGCCGGTCATCGACGAAGCCTTGACCGAACGACCCATGCGTATCTCCTCCTTGAATCTCTCAAGCACGAGAATCGATGAGTCGGCCGCAACACCGATGGCCAACACGATACCGGCGATACCCGCCAAAGACAGCGCGAATACGCCGAGCGAAGACAACAATGCCAAAACGCCGAGATAGAGAATGGCGAATACTCCGATGGCGGCGGCGGTGAGAAAGCCGATGCCCTTATAAAACAGCAGGAGATACAAGGCAACGATCGACAGACCGATGACAGCTACCAGAATACCCGAACGAAGCGCATCCTGCCCGAGGGTCGGACCGACGACCTGGGCGGTGGAAACCTCCAGAGAGACGGGTAGCGAACCCGATTGCAGAATGGTTCGTAGCTGATTGGCCTGACCGACGCTGTAGTTGCCGGTAATGGCAACACTGCCGTCCGTGATGGCGCTCTGTACTGCAGGAGCGTTTTGCACGTAGCCGTCCAACAAAATGGCGATCTGGCCCTTCGTCGGTGCAAGTTCGGTGGTGGTTGCCCCGAAGGCGCTCGCCGCCGTACCGTCGAGAGTGATGTTCACCGCAAAATACGGGCTTCCCTGAGACTGACGATCAACCGTCACATTGGTGATATTGGATCCCGAGAAGATCGGCGTATACTCCCCCGTGACCAGCTGCACGGGATTCCATTTATAACCGGTCATCTTCTGGTACGGCAAGGATTGACCACTGAGGGGATCTTGCGTCATCGAGGTGGGGAAGTTAACCGTTACGGCGTCTTCATCCGTTGCGGCGTCGCCGGTTTGCTGGTAGTCGGTGGTAAACAGCACCGCATTCACCGGCGTGTCACCACCCGGAGTGATGGCTCCGACGCTGACCAGATAATCCCTGCTATAGGTCGATCCCGATGTGATGACGGTTTTCACCGTTTCATTGGTGATCTTGGAGACGTCGACAAACTCCAGAAGGCCGGTCGAACCGATGGTATTGAGGGCGGCGGTCTGGTCGACCACACCGGGCATTTGCACCATCAACTGGTTGGTGCCTTGTACCTGTACGGTCGCCTCCGACGCACCGAGGAGGTTGACGCGGCGCTCAACCACCTGTTGGGCCCGCTCCATCTCTTCGGTCGTTACGGCGGAACCATCCGTCTTGGAGGCCGTCAACAACACCGAGAGACCACCTTGCACATCCAGGCCCTGGGTTATCTTGTCCTGCGGCGGCCAAAACATGAATACCGAGCCGGCCACGAGAACCAGCAGCAGTATCAGCAGGGCAACGTGCGGTCTCTTCTGCGAGGCCTTCTTTTTTACGGTAAATCTTCTGTCTGTCACTCTTGGTATCCCCTTTTACTAAGGACTTATTCCCCTTTGACAAAACGTATCGGATTTGGGATCACCCGAACGCAATTGTGCAAACCGTTATTATAGCGATTCCCGGAGAAGATAGCGTCGAAAAATATACCTTTTGTCGGTCTCAAGCGCACTCGTGGAGCTTCTTGCCCATACAAGGCCGCCTTTTCATGTGATCCGGCGCTCACATGTCTACATCCAGGTAGCGTTTTTCCTCCATGAACTCCTTGTAGGCGCCTGAAATCACGGCGCTTCGGGCCTCCGACATCAGCTCGATGAGAAAATGGAGGTTGTGGATCGAGAGCAGAACGGATGCCAGTATCTCTTTGGACAATATGAGGTGTCGCAGGTAGGCGCGTGTATATCCGTTGCAGGTGGGACAGCTGCAATGAGGATCGAGCGGGCTCAGATCATCGGCGAATCTCGCATTGCGAAGATTGAGTTTACCGTCGCTTGTGAATGCGGTTCCCATCCGCGCGGTTCGCGTGGGCAATACGCAGTCGAACATATCCACTCCGATCGCTACCGCTTTAACCAGCGTCGAAGGATTGCCTACCCCCATCAGATAGCGCGGTCGATTTGCCGGTAAGGCGGCGGTAACCGCGGCGAGTGACTCGAACATGATCTCATGGGGCTCGCCGACCGAATATCCCCCGATGCCGAAGCCCTCGAAGCGATGGTCGGCATCGATATCGAGCAGGCGCTGTACGCTCTCCATCCGCAGGTCCTCGAAAACGCCGCCCTGCACGATGGCAAAAAGCGCCTGAAGCGGATTGTTCTGCGCCTGCCGGCAGCGTTTTGCCCAAAGTGCACTTCGCTTTACCGCGGTTGCAACATCCTCCTTTGCGCAGGGGTAAGCGGTGCACTGATCGAGCTGCATGATGATGTCGGAACCGAGTTTGTTTTGGATCCGCATGTTGTCTTCCGGGGTCCAGCGGTGTTTGGATCCGTCGATGATGCTGGTAAAACTCGCCCCCTCATCATCGAGCTTGAGCGTCGGCGAGAGGCTGAAAAACTGAAAGCCGCCGGAATCGGTGAGTATCGGATGATGCCAGTTCATAAAATCATGAAGACCCCCGGCAGACTCGATGAGATCCGCACCCGGACGCAAATAGAGGTGGTAGGTGTTGGAGAG
>DOMT01000204.1:4686-6094 GCA_003509825.1 Coriobacteriia bacterium | reverse complement strand
GGGGATGGTGTCCGCCTCACTCCAGCCGCAGCCGTTTTCGCCCTCGGGGTCGCCTACGGGCATGTATTCGATAAAGCGCACATGCAGCGGCCTGTCCAACGAAAGCTTGGCAAAGGCCAGTAGATCCTGGTTGAGGCTGCGCACCACCACGGAGTTGATCTTCACGGGGTTGAATCCGTACTCCAAAGCCGCATCGATACCGGTANNAGGGTGATGTGTTTGAATTGCTCGGGGTCGAGTGTGTCCAGGGAGATGTTTACACGATCAAGCCCCGCCTCGCGCAGAGCCGCGGCATACTTCGGCAGCAAAACACCGTTGGTGGTCATCGCCACCCGCTCGATGCCGGGTATGCCGTGTATCGCCCGTACCAAGTCGACGATGCCGAGCCGTACCAGCGGTTCGCCGCCGGTTAACCGGATGCGCGAGAAACCCTCGCCTGCGGCGATTCTCACCAGGCGCTCGATCTCGTCGAAGCCGAGCACGGCATCGTGGGGTTTCCACGGCACACCTTCTTCGGGCATGCAGTAAAGGCAACGCAGGTTGCAGCGGTCGGTAACCGATATGCGCAGATAATCTATCGTTCGTCCATGTTGATCGAGACCCATAGAACAAACCTCTCTCGCCCGGGTGGGCGAATCGTCTACAGCGTGCCTTCCAAGACATCCAAACGAACGCAGGATACCGTATCGCTGGCCGCAACCGAGCCGTCGCCTTCAGGCACGACGAGCAGGCAGTTGCTGCGGGTCAACGCACCGAGTAGCGCGGAGGACTGGTTCGGATCCGGCATCACACGATAAATGCCGTCTTCGCCGCGGCTCAAGCGTNNCTGATCGGAGCGTCGCTTACAGCCTTAACTTCCACGCGCGATACGTCGGTAAAGCCCTGCATCTTGAGCAGCGCAGGGCGCACCAGCACCTCAAATCCCACCGAGGCTGCACCGGGGTTGCCCGACAGCCCGAAAAACAACGTGTCGGAGATAGTGCCGAAGACCTGCGCCTTGCCGGGCTTCATGTTCACCTTGGCAAAATGCAGCTCACCGAGACGGCGCACCACCGGAGCCACGAAGTCGAAGTCGCCGTCGCTGGCCCCACCGCTGGTGATGACGAAGTCGCTCTCGGCAAGGGCGGTCTTGACGGCAGCGGTCAGCCCTTCAAGCGTATCTTCGGCCTTGGGGAGGATCGTGGCCAAACCGCCGGCATCGATGACCTGTGCGGCGATGGAATAGCTGTTGGAATTGCGGATCTGTCCGGGTCCGGGGATCTCGTCGATATCCACCAGTTCGTCGCCGGTGGAGATGATGGTCACGCGGGGACGGCGATAAACCGCTACCGTGGCGTGTCCGGTCGCCGCTAAAAGCCCTACGCTTGCGGGATTGATGATGTCTCCGGTGCGCAGTAATACGTCGGGG
>DOMT01000204.1:205-4649 GCA_003509825.1 Coriobacteriia bacterium | reverse complement strand
CGACACGCCGAGCACCTCCACGTCTTCGATCTTTACCACCGTATCGGCGCCTTCCGGCATCGGCGCACCCGTCATGATGCGCAGCGCCTGAGCGCTTTGCAGCGGCTCGGCCCAAACCTCGCCGGCGCCTATACGTCCGACGATCGTCATTTTGAGTGGCTCATCGGTTGCGATACCTTCTGTATCCGGCCCGTTTGCAGCGCTACGCGCCTCATTCCAAGCCTCGAAGTCTGCAAAGCGTACTGCAAATCCGTCCATGGCGGTATTGTCGAAAGGGCTGATATCCATATCGCTCGTGATGTCTTCGGCGAGCACACGCCCGTTGCATTGCGACAGCAAAACACGTTCCGTCGGTAGCAATCCGGCGTAATTCAGCACGGTATTACGTGCCTCTTCGACGGATATCATCGATGATTTCGTGGGATCGGCCATAATCTTCCTTTTCGTTCCGCATTCTTCTTGTGCACGGATAATGGAAGCACATTATATCATCGCCTTTCCGGAAATTGACCGGTATACTGTGCACGGATTTTTTTCAGGGTTCGATTTGAATTTTCCGATGCGAACGAAAGAACGGATAAGGAGCATCTATGACGGCCGACGCAGGTACGAAAATCGTTGTGCCACCGTCCAAAGGATCGCAAAAACAGTCGCTGTTGTTTTGGGTGGAGGCGGCGCGCAAGGTAGCTCTCGGGCAGAGCCTGGTTCCGTTCATCGCGGGTGTTTTGCTTGCCATCAAACATCCCGTGGCAGGTGAGTGGTGGACTTGGCCGCTGGTGATACTGACTCTCATCGGAGTGGCCTGTGCGCATCTGGGCATCAATCTTTTCGACGATTACTTCGATTACAAAAAAGGCGATGTCGAGCGTCGGCAAAATCTCATCGAGGGCGGTATGAGGGCACGTTCCAAGAAGTGCTGGTATATCGATGGCGGTCAAGCCACGTTGGCGCAGACCCGTCGGGTCGCCTTGACGTTTCTCGTCGTTGCATCGGTCATCGGCATCGTGGCAACGCTATTGCGCGGTCCGATGATCCCCGTCATCGTGGCCATCGCCCTGATCTTGGGCTTGGAGTATTCCGGCCCGCCGTTTCGCTTCAGCTACCACGGCCTCGGTGAGTTGGTGGTGGGCATCATGTTCGGCCCCCTGGTGCTCATCGGTGCCTATGTCGTAACGGCCGGTTCCTATGCGCCGGTGGCCTTGTGGGCCGCCGTCCCCACGGGGTTGTTGGTCGTCAACATCGTCTACGCCCACGCCATCATGGATTTCGAGTCCGACAGCGATGCCTCACGCATCACTTTGGCGGTGCTGTTCAAAAGCAAGAAACTCGCGTTGGTGTTTCTCATCGTCATCACGGCGCTCGCCTATCTGTGCCTCGTTGCCGCCCTGATCGTCGGGGCGCTCCCGCTCGGCACGCTGGCAACCTTCATCACCTTGCCGGTGGCGATCGTCTTTTGTCGCAACATGTGGTTGTATGTATATAAGCCGGAAGTGGCCGTTACGCCCCGGTGGTGGATGGGGCCGTTTGAAAATTGGGATCGTTATGTGGCGGCGGGTATGGATTGGTTTATGATCAGGTGGCTGTCCGCCCGCAACCTGCTACTCTTCTTCCTGGTGGCTCTCGCCGTCAGTTATCTTTTGGGATAGGATGTGTTATGGGTTTTTCCGAGAATCTCTACTACGCCAAGTGGTTTTTCGATTGCAAGTTCCGTGGCAAACGCAAGCCGCTGCAATCGGTGATCTTCATCACCGATCGTTGTAATCTGCGTTGCGTACACTGTAACGTTGTTAAAGAGGGTCCCGAGGTACAAACCCGCAGTTACGCACAGATCGAGGAGACGCTGCAGCAGTGTTACGATGCCGGCAGTCGCATCGTGGACTTCGAGGGCGGTGAGCCGCTGCTTTGGCGCGACGGCCCCCACAACATCGACTCGCTCATCGCATTGGCCAAAAGGATCGGATTTCATACCACGACGGTTACCACCAACGGTCAACTGCCCATCACGGTTAAGCCGAATCTGATCTGGGTGAGCTTGGACGGCATGGAGCAGGCGCACGACGCCACGCGGGGTAACGGCAGTTGGCGTCGTCTGATGGATAATATCGAGGCCTGCGAGTTTTCCAACCTCAACGTCAATATGACCATCACCACACTCAACTACAAAGATGTTGAGGATGTCGTGCGTTTTGTCGGAGACCATCCCAAGATCAAGAAGATATCGCTCTCCTTTTACACGCCGTACGAAGGGCGCGACCTGCTGGTCGATCGGGCGACACGCAATGAGATCCTCGAACTGCTGCTGCGGCTCAAACGCGAAGGTTTGCCGCTGATGAACTCCGCCGCAGGGCTGAAGTTGATGCGCGATCCGCTGAAGGTGAGCGCCGGCCGTCAGTGTTGGATATCCAACTTCGTTGTAGCCGACGGTACCCGGCTTAACGCCTGCCCCGGCGAAAGCGCCGGCATCTGCGATGAATGCGGCTTCGGCATGGGCGCCGAGATGGCGCTGCTCTTCAAGTTACACCCCGAGATGCTTAAGGCCGGGCTTTCCGTCCGGGCTTCCTCGTAGCGCATGACCTTTTTGAAGTTCACGCACGCACACAAGGTGCCGCTAGCCGCCGGAACCGCTCATAGGAGCAACTCCTTGGCTTTTGCTTGTCTTTTACCTGTTAAGACGTGGTAACTTATAACGTATGGGTAAAGCAACCGCGATATACTATTTCAGCGCTACCGGCAACTCCTTGGCTGTCGCGTTGGAGCTTGCAGAGAAGTTGGGTGCGCCCGACCCCATCTCCATTCCCGGCACCTTCATGCTCGACGACCCTTATGCCGCCGCCCGTGAGGCCGATCGCGTCGGCTTCGTCTTTCCGGTGCATCGCGCAACGCTCCCCGAGATGGTGCGGGGTTTCATCGAGATGATGCCCAAACGTGCGGATTGCTATTACTTTGCCGTCTCCACCTATACCGTGTTCGGCTGTAACGAGTTTTGGGATATCGATGAGATACTCGCGGCGGAGGGCAGCTTTCTCAACTATGCCGCCGGGGTGCGAACCATGGGAAACGTCGGTCTGGGTACGCCCGGCTCCCGCCTCGTTGAAAAACGCCTGGTGTCGATTTCCAAACAGGTGGACGAAATCGTCGAAGCGGTAACCTACTTCAAGGAGTCGAGCTTCAGACGTTCCTCCAAACTGCTGGGGATGCTCGTGAAAAAGTATACCGATCGCCGCCGTAGGTCCCTTGTGTTCAACATCAATCAGGGCTGTAAGAAGTGCGGGGTTTGCGTGCAGGTGTGCCCCGCCAACAACATCGAGTTTATAGACGGCGAGGGTGGAGGAGTGGCGCCGATCCGTTCCGACAAATGCGAGGCCTGCTACGCCTGCCTACACTGGTGCCCGGCAAACGCCATAGAGACGCGCAGAAAACTCCACACCCATTATCACCACCCCAACATCAAACCCGAACAGCTCCGGATGGTAAATCCTGTACAATCGAAGTCTGAAGCATCCGAGACGGATGTTTCACGGAGTGTAAGCGCTTAGGGAAGCATCGACCCGCAGGCCGGCGTTTGAACCGGCGTTTTCCCGATTTGGCACCACAGGAGGTTGAAATGTCTGCTTCTTCATTTGAGGAAGCTCGTGCACGAGCTGCGCAGCTGCGCGAAGAAATCGATCATCACAGTTATCTGTATTACGCGTTGGATGCTCCCGAGCTCAGCGACGCTGCCTTCGACTCTTTGATGCGGGAGCTGCAGGAGTTGGAGCAAAAGTGGCCCGAGTTGGTTGTTCCCAGCTCGCCGACCCAGCGGGTGGGCGGCTTTGTGCAGGGTGAGACCTTTGCGCCCGTGCAACACTCCGAGCGCATGTATTCGCTGGATAACGCTATGGATCTGGATGAGCTCGATGCCTGGCTGACCCGTGTGGAGCAGGCAGCGGGTGAACAGGGTGACACCCTCTTTTCCGAACCTTTGTCATATGTCTGCGAGCTTAAGATCGACGGTTCGTCGATCGCGATGACCTATACGGGCGGTGAACTCGTGCGGGCGGCGACGCGCGGTGACGGTGTGACGGGTGAGGATGTGACCGCCAACATCCGTACGGTTCGCGATATTCCGCTGCGTTTGCGTGAGGGGGGTTTTCCCGCCGTCGAGGTGCGCGGTGAGGTCTACATGCCCCACGCCAGCTTCGACAGGCTTAACGAGGCCATGGGGAAGGAGGCGGAGTCGGCCGGTAAAACGCCTAAGCTCTTTGCCAATCCGCGTAATGCGGCAGCAGGGTCGCTCAGGCAAAAGGACCCCCGAATCACCGCGTCGCGGGATCTGGCAACCTTCATCTACGCCGTGGCCGATGGTGACAGTGTGCCCGCAAGCAGCCAATGGGAGTTGCTTTCCTGGCTCAAAATCTGCGGCTTTCACGTTAACCCCGACGTCGCGCTATGCAAAACCGCCGCC
>DOMT01000204.1:0-169 GCA_003509825.1 Coriobacteriia bacterium | reverse complement strand
CAGCTTCGAGACGCAACGCAGTCTCGGCTTTACCGCCAAGGCCCCCCGCTGGGCCATCGCTTTCAAGTTCCCGCCCGAGGAAAAAACCACGGTGCTGCGCGACATCGTCGTGCAGGTGGGCCGCACGGGCGTGCTGACCCCGGTGGCGGAGTTCGACCCCGTGTCGGTG
>DOMT01000200.1 GCA_003509825.1 Coriobacteriia bacterium | reverse complement strand
ACTTCAGCCATCGCTTTTACGATCACGGGCGGTTGCATCACTGCGATAGGCCTCCCAACCACGCTCCCCCGGATTATAGAATGCGCCCTTGCCCAATCCGTCGGGCAGATACTGCTGGTCGAGCCAGCCGCGGGGGTCGGTGTGAGGGTAACGATAGGCACCGTACTCCTCGGAGCCGGGACGATGCCGGTCACGCAAATGGTTGGGCACCAAGCGTGCGGGGCCGCTGCGTACCTCGGACAAAGCCGAGAAGATCGCCGTGGTGGCGCTGTTTGACTTCGGCGCCAAAGCCATGTAGATCGCAGCCTGGGAGAGATTGAGCTGGCATTCCGGATAACCGATGGACTCCGTGGCCTTAAAGGCCGCGTGCGCGATGAGCAACGCCTGCGGGTCGGCGTTTCCCACGTCTTCGCTGGCAAAGATCATGATGCGACGGGCGATGAACTTCGGGTCCTCCCCACCCTCGATCATGCGGGCCAGCCAATACACCGCAGCGTCGGGGTCGCTGCCACGCATGGATTTGATGAAGGCCGATATTACGTCGTAGTGGGTGTCGCCTTTTTTATCGTAGGGCAAAGCCCGCCTCGGCGATGCCTCCAGTACGGCGGCCGTGGAGATGTAGCGTTGACGCTTTTTTTCCTGCTTGGCTTTTTTCGGCTTCGGATCGAACNNTTCAACTCGTCTTCGGTAAGCGTTTCGGATATTCTCGCAACCTCCGCCGCCAGCTCCAACGTGGTCAGACTCATGCGTGCGTCTCCCCCGGCAAGCGTGACGATGGCTTTTAAAGCCGCGTCGCTCAATACGTAGGCGCTTGCAAGCCCGCGCTCATCAGCAAGCGCCCTTTTTACGATGTGTTCGATGTCGTCGTCGGTGAGCACCTTGAACTCGATGACCCGTGATCGTGAGATGAGTGCGCTGTTGACCTCGAAGAAGGGGTTTTCCGTGGTAGCTCCGATGAGGATGACGGTGCGATCCTCCACCGCATGGAGCAAGGCGTCCTGCTGGGAGCGCGAGAAACGATGGATTTCGTCGACGAAGAGGATGGTGCGCATATTTTGAAGCGTGAGTCGCTGCTTGGCCTCGTCGATGACGCGCCTGAGATCACTGACTCCACCCGTAATGGCCGACACCTCGGTGAAGTGCGCCTTCGTTGCCCGGGCGATCACCGATGCCAGGGTGGTTTTGCCCGTACCGGCCGGGCCGAAGAGGATGATCGAGGAGAGGGAGTCGGTCTCGATGGCGTTGCGCAGCCAGGTGCCCTCACCGATGACTTCGAGCTGACCGATCAGTTCTTCGAGCGTACGGGGGCGCATGCGAACCGCCAGCGGCGCCACACTGCTCAGAGCCTCGTTTTCCATAGATGTGAAGAGATTGTCCATGAAGTCATTGTATCCGATTCCACCGGGCCCCAAACGCAAGAAACGCCCCCGCGTAAAGCAGAGGCGTATTCCTTAAGTCCTCACCCTCAAGCCGGAAGGATGAACCCACCTCAAAAAGGTGGGTACCCGCGCAGCGATTTCCAGCTTCCTTAACAAGAAGGATCCCTGTACATCGCCGTATCTGGGCTCCCTATTCACGCATGTCGGTCCATCGAATGAACCGGTCTCAAGAATGAGGTTGATTAGAGTATACAACTAAATCGAAAGCTTGCAACTACCGTTCGTCGACTCGGGCGGGTGAGCCGGATAAAAGTAATATATTGCCGCATTTTCATGAAATTATCATGAATAGAACGTGATTTTTATTTGACTTACTTCTATACGGTGAACGGCAGTCACAAGTTTCGGTGAGCTTGCCTGGCCGGCCCAAAAGTGTTTAGAGCACCC
Source organism: Coriobacteriia bacterium (assembly GCA_003509825.1). Lineage (GTDB taxonomy): Bacteria > Actinomycetota > Coriobacteriia > Coriobacteriales > UBA8131 > UBA8131. The sequence goes on along the minus strand of DOMT01000200.1, from coordinate 1,541 downwards.
CGAACGCCTTGTCCAGCAGCTCCCGGGTGAACGTCCCGCCATCCATCTCACCCGCCAGTCTCATGCGGTGTTCGTCCGTGGCGTCGATCCAAACGATGCGGGGATCGCGTTTGAACCAGGTGCGTTGCCTTTTGGCATAGCGACGGGTGGATTGCTTGATCTCCGCCACCGCCTCGTCAAGCGAACGACTCCCATCCAAAACCGGAATAAGTTCCTTGTAACCGATGCCCTGCCTTATGGCCGGCGCATCTTTATGGCCGGCATCGATCAGGGATTCAACCTCATCCAGCAGCCCCGCTGCCATCATCGCGTCCACGCGACGCTCTATCGATTCATAGAGCACCTCATGCTCCACGGAGATGCCGATAAAGTGCGTAGGATACACCGCTTTGAAGCTTTCAAACCCCGTGTGCTGTTTGGCGTAGCTCGATCCCGCCTGCAAAAACTCGAAGGCGCGCACCACCCGCCTGACATTATTGGGATGGATGAGCGCGGCGCTCTCGGGATCACGCTCTGCCAGCAGAGCATAAAAAGCCTCGGATCCCAGCTTTTCGGCCTGAGCGTTCAGTTGTTGCCGTAGATCATCGGACCGTCGCTTCGCCATGCTTAAGCTCGATGTCGATATCGGGTGGCTTTCTTTTTCCAACGGCGAGAGAACAGGCGCTGCTTCGACGGACGCAACATCCGCCGTTTCTCCACCGATACCTTCACGCCCCCTCTCTTTGTAGAGCTCACGGTTTTCGTCGAAGCGAAAATCGTCCAAGGCGGCCCGCACGTATAGTCCCGTACCGCCACAGACCACGGCCGGTTTACCACTGTCCAGCAATCCGTCGATAACGCGCCTCGCCTCCCGCTGATAAAGGGCAGCCGTGTAGGCGAAGTCGGGATCGACGAGATCCATGCAGTGATACGAAACGGAGCGCTCCGCAACCGGAGTTTTCGCGGTACCGATATCCATCCCTTTATATATCTGGATGGAGTCCGCGCTTACCAGCTCACCGCCGAGCTCCGCCGCCAGTGCATCGGCCAGCGCCGACTTCCCGGTACCGGTGGCGCCTACTATGGCAATGACTTTTTTCCGTTCGTCCAATTAACTTCCACTCACATCGATGACAGGTGAAACATGGCATCAAACCCGATGAGACCGTTCGCGTTACCGGTCGCCTCCTACCCGGCGATGCCACCCGAACACAGCTGCTATGCCAGGCTACCGCGCAGGTACCAGGTCTTGGCCTCCTCGACACGCACATCGACGATGCGGCCGGCGAAGTCATCGACCGAACACCCATCGGGCAGCGGCGCATGCACGGTCTGGTTTTTAGGAGTTTTACCCGAAAGCATCCGCTCGTCGCGCTTCGAGGTTCCCTCGAAGAGCACCGGAATCGTCTGTCCGAGCTCCCTTTGATTTTGTTGATAGGCGCTTTCCTGTATCAGCACCACCAGGGCATCGAAGCGCTCTTGGATCACCTCACGCGGCGTGGGATCATCCAATTTCGCCGCAGGGGTACCCTCGCGCTTGGAGTAGATGAAGGTAAATGCCT
>DOMT01000071.1 GCA_003509825.1 Coriobacteriia bacterium | reverse complement strand
CGCTCTGCGGCGCTGCCCGCCCACTCATGCACGCGCTCGGGGTTGCGGTGCGCGCTGGCGATGATCATCTCGGACAAAACCCCGAGCTCCTCCAATTGCGCGGTGGCGCCCTCCATAACCTCGAGATCCGACTTCGACCCCATGATTATTCCAACCAACGGTTTTGCCATTTTTCTCCCTTTGATAGGCTTTTGCATATGAAATAATTATACCCGTCTCGCCGAAACGCCGCCCGAAAAAGCCGGCAATAAAGGTTACGTCATGGCAATAGTCCGGCTTCCGGTAAGCACCGGCGGCCACCGTGCCGCACGCCCCGCCCACTTCGGTGGTTAAAGGGCGGTGCTTGCGTAGCTCTGATCCCAGGTTTCGGCATATATCATGTCATCGAAGGGATAGCGGTCGCCCCATCCGACGATCTCCAACAAGGGCCTATCCGGATAGTCGACGGGATAACCCAAAGAGATCAATGCGATCGGTTCGATATGCGGTGGTATCGCCAATATCTCGCGAACGTCGGCCTTCTTGTAAAAACTCACCCATCCTGCAGAAATGCCCTCGGCATAAGCAGCCAACCAGAGGTTTTGAATGGCACAGACAACGGAATACGCATCCGTCTCGGGTATGGAGTTTCTGCCCACCACATGCGGTCCTTCCCTGGTGGGATCACAGGTCACGCAAACGGTAACAGGTGCTTCAAGCAGCCCCTCGACTTTCAGAGACTTGTACAAATCCGCTCTTTGCCCCTCGAAATGTAAGCCCAGGGCACCGATCTCTTTATCGACGACGTTTTTGAGCTTTTGCTTGATGTCGCCGGATTTGATCACGATGAAATTCCAGGGTTGCATGTAACCGACCGACGGCGCCTGATGAGCCGCCTGTAATATTCTGATCAGAGTCTCCTCGTCGACAGGGTCGCTTTTAAAGTGACGTATATCACGTCGATTGTAGATCGCCTTGTACACTCCGTCTTTTTCCTGTTCACTCAGCCACATGATATTCCTCCTTCATCTAGTTGAAACGATACATATAAAAAAAGCCCGCGAAATATACCTTCGTATACTCGCGGACTTTTCCATCATCCACAGCAATTACGCGTTAAGGCAGGTCTTCCGGCTTGCGGATTATCGCTCCTCCTCGCCTTCCCGGGTTACCCCAGTGGCTGTTATCTGAAGATTCGCTACCGCTTACGGCGATGGGTTCGCTGGGGACTCTCACCCCGATTCCCTATTCTCGCAAGTATACGAAACTTGCCCTATACCTGCGCACCTTATCACAAATTCTTGCATACGAAACGGTAACACGTCACCCGATGTTTGTCACCTCAAATACCTGCAACGGAACCCTGGTGACGCTGAGTGGTGAGGTTGGTCGATGTTTGCCCAAGCGTGATACCGCCATCATGAAAGCGTCCCGTTGCTTTACAAAAACCGATCGGAGTTTTATGCTATGCACTATCTTCAGGGCAGGGTGCAAGTCCCTACCGGTGGTTAGAGCCCACGAGCCGCAAGGAATGATTCGGTGAAACTCCGAAGCCGACAGTATAGTCTGGATGAAAGAAGATAATGATACCGCCTGCCGTAGTGCGCCCTGCGCCCATACGGCGGCTTCGTGTCGTCTTTGCCCTGAAACCATTCGAGTTACAGGGACGGTTTGATGACAGACTCTTTGTACATGAAACGAGCGGTCGAACTCGCTCGCAAAGGATCCGGGTGGGTTAATCCCAATCCGCAGGTCGGCGCGGTTATCGTACGTGATGACCGTGTGATCGGCGAGGGATACCACGAGCGCTTCGGTGAATTGCATGCCGAGCGCAACGCGCTTTTGTCTTGCACGGAGCCGGCCGCCGGGGCCACGATGTACGTTACACTCGAACCGTGCTGCCATACGGGCAAGACGCCGCCTTGCACCGACGCGATTTTGGAGGCCGGCATCGCCAAGGTCGTAGCGGGTTCAAACGACCCCAACCCCAGCGTGGCCGGCAAGGGCTTCGGGCGCCTACGGGAAGCCGGCATCGAAGTGGTTACCGGCTTCATGCAAAATGAGTGCGACGCGCTCAACCGCATCTTCTTTCACTACATCCGTAACAAAACACCGTATGTGCTGATGAAATACGCCATGACCTTGGACGGCAAGATCGCTACCCGCACCGGGGAGTCGAAGTGGATTACGGGCGAAGCGGCGCGCGCGGATGTACAGCGCCTACGGGGCCGTTACGCCGCCATCATGGTGGGGATCGGCACCGTTTTAGCCGACGACCCGCTTTTGACCTGCCGGCTTGAGGGTGAGCGCAATCCCCTGCGCGTGGTCTGCGACTCCCGACTCGCCATTTCGCTCGAATCGCAGATCGTGCAGACGGCCTGCGAGGTGCCCACGCTTATCGCCACGACCACCGCAGATTCCGAGAAAATCCGGCAGTTGGGCAAGCTCGGTTGTTCGGTGCTGACGCTGCCCGCGGCCGATGGTCATGTGGATCTCAAGCAGTTGCTGTGTGAACTTGCAACGCGCGGGGTGGACAGCGTCTTGGTCGAGGGCGGCGCAACGCTACACGGTGCCCTG
>DOMT01000041.1 GCA_003509825.1 Coriobacteriia bacterium | reverse complement strand
CGCCTCTGCGGCAGCCGCCCTCGCCTCGGCTTCCGCGGCGATTCCCTGTCGCTTGGCGCGATAGGCATCATCAAGGGCTATCTGCGCCTGTGCTATACCGTTATTCGCCTCACCGATACCTTGCTTGGCCTGGGTCACCAGCTTGTCCAGATCGGCGTTTATGATCGTGTAGAGTTTTTGCCCGGCTGTGACCGTATCACCCTCGGCGATAAACACCTCACCTACCAGCCCGTCTACTTCGGGGGTTGCGCTTACCGACGATATCGGCGCCAACACGCCCGAGGCGGAAACGGTGTCGAGGAAGTTGCCCCGCTCAACGTAGACATTCTGCATGGTCGCGGCGTCTTTTTTGGGCGCCGTCATCGAGCTTAGGAGCCAAAATATCCCACCGATGACCACAAGGAGGGAAACAACCCCCACGACGGAAAGTATCAGCACCTTCTTGCGCTTGGCTTTTTTGCGTCGCTCCCTCAGATCGGAATAGGCCTGAATGTCGGCCAGAGCCTCAACGTCAACGCCCGCCTGAACGTCGCCTGCATCTTGTTTGTGTACGGCACCCGCACCGTGCGAGCGTATTTCTCTTCGAGCCACAGCATTCTCCAGTCTCCGACGATAGATGTGACCCACCCCACTATTGAGAGAATACTAGCACACAAAATGCAGCTTCTGTAAATCATTGACAAATATTAGAAATTCGGATGATCTCAGAGGGTTAAAGCCCCGGTTCCCGAAGGACCTGAACACTAGGCGCGCACGAAGGTGCCCTCTTTGATGTCGGTGATCGCCCGGTAGAGTTCCTCCTGGGTGTTCATGACGATCGGCCCTCCCCAGGCGATGGGCTCACCCAATGGTTTGGCCGAAAAGTAAAACAACCGCAGATCCTGGCCATCCTGTGCGCGGATCGTCAGTTTCTGGCCGGTATCCAGCAGTACCGCGGTCTTTTCCACCACGATGCGTTTATCCAAAAGCGCGTCGCCCTTGAGCAGGAAAATGAATGCGGTTTCCTGCGGGTTCATTTCCAATTCGAAGCTTTTTCCATGATTGAGCGCGATGTCGAGAATGGTGGGGGCGGTGTAGCGTGTCCGTGCGCCGTGTTCGCCCGCATAGCTCCCCGAGATGATGCGTATCGTATGCGAATCGGTTACGATTTCGGGAATGTCGTCGCTTTTGATGCTCAAATACTCCGGTTCGACCATCTTGTCTTCACCCGACAAATTGAGCCAGAGCTGAAATCCGAGCATCGATGGTGATAAGCGCGGCATCTCCCGATGCATGATACCGCTGCCGGCGGTTATCCACTGGGCGTCCCCCGCCGCGATACATCCTCCCCTGCCCAAGGTGTCGCAATGATCGATATTGCCTTCAACCAGATAGGTAAAACATTCGATGCCCCTGTGCGGATGCATCGGCAGTCCCCCGGCGTAATCTTTGGGATTACCGGAATCAAAGGCGTCCAACATCAAAAACGGATCGAAATCATACACGGTGTTGGCGCTGAGAAGTCGCACCATCTGCATGTCATCACCGTCGACGGTCGGACGGCCGAGTACCATTTTTTTGATGAGACTCTTGCGGAATAACCCCATATTCATTTCCCCCTTGCGCAAAGCGCCGTACACCTTTCGACTGCAAAACCTGCCGACACGAAACACCTACGAGGGGAACAAAAAAAATAGCCTGAATATCTGTCCCCTCAGTCAGACAATGGCCACCTGCTAATCGCTTATTATACAGCAGTTTTCATGAAGTCGGAAGAAGATTTGCCGCCATTTTGCCGTTATCGCTCGCTCGGTGACACGGATCGGCGAGCGGTGCACGCTAAAGTGCGTAAAAGACAAGCAAATCCATCCGCGAACGGTAGATTCGCTTGACTTTGACGCACTTTAGCAGCGAGGTCGGATGGATTGGTGGGAAGCGGCCCGGGGATGGATGGGAGGCGGCCTCCGGGGCCGCCTCCACCACCGATATCAGTTAGCGGTACGGATGAAAGTGCCGCGCTCCAACTCCTCGAAGGTCTCGCGCAGCTCCTCCCGGGTGTTCATGACGATCGGGCCACCCCAGGCGATGGGCTCACCCAGCGGTTTGGCCGAGAAGAAAAAGACCCGAAGCGCCTGATCGGGCTGCGAGCGCAGTACCAGGGTTTGGTCCGAGTCGAGCAGTACGGCGGTCTTTTCCGCTATCACCTGTCCGTCCAAAACCGCATCGCCTTCGATGAGAAAGATAAAGGAGGTGTCGCCGGGATTGAGCTCCAGAGTAAATTCCTTGTTAGCGTCGAGAGCGATATCCAAAAGGCGCGCGGCCACGTAGTTGGTCTCCACACCCTGCGCCGAACCGTAGTGCCCCGAAACCACCCGCACCTCGCCGAAGCTTTCCTTAACCACGGGAATCTGCTCGTCGGTGATGGCAAAATATGCCGGTTCCACCATCTTGCTTTCCTGCGGAAGATTGAGCCACAGCTGGAGTCCGAGCATCCGCGGCGATGCCTTGGGCATCTCCTCATGCAGGATGCCGCGCCCCGCCGTCATCCACTGGGATTCACCCGAACGGATGCTGCCTTTGTTACCTAAGATGTCGCGGTGTTCGATCTCGCCTTCGATGAGATAGGTGACGGTTTCGATACCCCTGTGTGGGTGCAGCGGAAAACCGAGGGTGTAGTCGTCGGGGTTGCGCGAATCGAACGAGTCCATCATCAGGAAAGGGTCGAAATCATACATCGTATCCGCCCCGAGCACCCGTACCAGGTTTACTCCCGCACCGTCTACGGCCCGCGTACCCCGCACCATCTTTTTGATGATGCCGCGATCACTGGAATTCTTTTCCATGATTGCCTCCTCATATCGTTAAAGGTCGCTTGGGAAGTGCCTGCCGGTTTACTCGTATACCACACCCGATAGCGCAAACGGTTTAGCCCGGATCACGCATCGGGAGGATAAGGCGCCTCCCCTTGTCCTCAGTATAATCCGCTCTCAAAACCTTTCCATAGCAGGCGATTATTTGTTGTTTTTTTGACATTTCGTGTATGACAAGCTGTTTTACCGGCTCCACAACCCTCCAAAGCGATATTTTACCTGTATTTGACAATCGGCTTATACGGACTTTACAT
>DOMT01000078.1:3471-3697 GCA_003509825.1 Coriobacteriia bacterium | reverse complement strand
CCGATCTGATCGTCGTTGATACCCGAGACGATGGTCATCGCAAGCACGATCTGCACGCCCGCCGCACGGCAGCTTTCAACCGCTTTGAGCTTGGTGTCGAGCAGATCCACACCGCGCACCTGTCGGGAGACCTCGGAGGTCATGCCGTCGAACTGCATGTAGATGCCCGTAAGCCCCGCATCCACCAACTCCCGCAGATAATCGGGGTCGCGGGCGATAACCACTC
>DOMT01000078.1:0-3466 GCA_003509825.1 Coriobacteriia bacterium | reverse complement strand
CGATGATGTCGGCGAGATCCTTACGAACGGTCGGCTCGCCGCCTGTGATCTGCAAACCGGTATCGCTACCGCTCGACGTCACAATGGCCTCGAAAAAACCTTCCAGGCGCTCCATCGGCACATCGGTGTAGTCGGCTTCGGCACTCATGAAACAGACCGGGCACCTGAGGTTACAGCGCTGGGTGACCTCGATCTCCACCAAAGTAGGCTTGCGTTGATGGCGCTGACAGATACCGCAGCCGGTGGGACAGGGCAGATCACTCGAACGTCGCGACGAAACATGCGGCCAGGCCTTGGGAAAAGCCAGCGAGAGCATCTTGAGGTAATGCTCTACATCGGGCCACACCCGGGTGCTTTTCTCACCGTGGCTCGCACAGCGCCGCCTCATCCACACCACGCCGTTTTCGTCCGCCACGATGTCGGCGGGTAGAACCGCCATACACTCCGGACACAGCGCCTCCACCTTGCGAAGAAAGCGGGGTTCGTCTCTCTTCGAGACGTCGGATGCCACAATATCATCCACAGCCGTATCCACCTGTGATTTTTCCGGGCATCTATCCTGCATGGGTCCTATCCCTTCCGTTGTTCGTCAAAGCAACCATCCTATTCGAGGTCATCGCCGCCCACAGCGGGCATCGGATTTTCGGCAAAGGGAGCAATTCTGCAAGGTATAGCATTATACGTCCAAGTGCCGATCAGGGGCTCGCAATTCGCGATATCACAGTCGGTCAAAACGTTGACGTTTGAGCGCCATACGCCGCTCAAACCCGGTTCGCCGGACGCCGTTTCCGGATACCACCAGCCGTACTCGGCACTGAGCACGCCGTCGACGATGTCGGCGACCTCGACCATGAAACCGGCGGAACCGCGACGGGTTTGCAGCGTTATCCATTGTCCGATCTCGATGCCCGCCGCTTCGCGGGTGGCTTCGCTCATCTGCACCGTCGGCTCGGGGTGACGACGACGAAAATCAAGGTTGTTGAAGTAGGAGGATGCCCAATACGGCTGCATACGAGCTCCGGTTATCAGCGTGAGCGGATAAGCGACATCCGTCGCCGTATCCACGGGAACGGGCAATCTGCCCGCACCTAGAGACTCCAGATACTCGTTTGCCAACTCGATCTTGCCGGTCGTGGTGGAAAATCCCACCGGATTGCCGTCCGCGCCGGGCTTTTCATGTTTGGCGAAAACAGCGGTGCCCGCATGGATACCCACTTCGATCCATCGCTGCCAATCCATGCCCGCCGGAGCCAGACTCGCCTCCATGGCCTGCTTGAGGTCGGGTTCGGGCCAATATGCCTCCTGCCCCAGGCGACAGCCTAACTCTCTGAAGACATCGTAGTCGGTGCGCCGCTCGTAGTAAGGTGCCACCGCCGCCGCTCCGCCGTAGCAGAAGTTGGCGATGCCCCCGTGGGCCTGCATCAGCGGCCGCTCGAACGCTCCTGCGATGGGCAGCACGTAGTCGGCCATCTGAGCAGTGGGAGTGAGGTAATACTCCAGCACAACCAGCAGATCGAGCGCATGGAAAGCCTCGTGTACGAGTTTGGTGTCGGCATAGGTCACCAGGGGATTTGCCGCCGCGCAGATCAGCGCAGCGACCCGATAGGGCTGCTCCGTTATCGCCGCCTTCCAAACCAGGTTGGGATGAGCCGATGTCAGATAGCGCATCGGTAGCCGTTTTTCGAATCGCTCGGTGAGCTTCGACGCGCCCTCGTAACCGGGATAACTCTGTAGTGCGCTGTGGCCGATATTGAGCTGGGTTACCCGTTGCGCGGGAGTCAGATGCGCACTCATCTCAAGATCGATCTCGGGAGTGAAGTCGCTCATACCCTCGATCAGGCAGGCGCCCATACGATCCACATCGCCCGTGATGGCCCGCATGATGGAAAGCGCCCGGTGTGTGGAAGCGGTATTGGGGCCCAGCTGGTCGATGCCGCGCCCCGACAATAGCGCCGTAGGGCCGTCACCGGAAAAAAGGAAGGCGGCCCGGGCGNNACCCGTAACGCGCTCGGCGTATTCGAGCGTGTAGGGTTTGACATGCGCTTTGAGCTCAGCGAATCCGTGGCACCACCGCTGTACGAAATCGTGGTCGATGCGGTCGGTGGCGATGATTTCGCGGATGATGGCCAGCGCTAAAGTACAGTCGGTACCGGGTCGCGGTGCCAGGTGCAAGGTCGCGATCTTGGCCGTTTTCGTCTTGCGCGGATCCACCACCACCAGGGGTATGTCGGTTTTTGCCAACCCGCACAGATTGCGCCAAAACAGCAGGTTGTCCGAATCCGCCGGATTGGTACCCCAGAGAAAAACGGCCTTCGAGACGGCCGGATCGATCTGCACCTCGATCGGCCAGCCGTAGGTGAGGCAGTCCATCCAAATGCGGGGATTCCAGCAGATCTGGCCGATACCCATATTGTTGGGCGTGCCGAAAAGGTTGAGAAAACGGTGCAGCGGCCAGTAGCTGGCATGCGGACCGCCGATGGCGGAGGCCAAAGTCTGCGGACCGTGCTCGGCTACCAGATCGGAAAGCTTGATCGCTATCTCATCCAAGGCCTCATCCCAGGTGATGCGCTTCCACGATCCGCTGCCGCGTGCGCCCACCCGCTTGAGCGGATAATTGACGCGGTCGGGTGAGTCTATCTGTTCCAGATTCATCTTCCAGCGCAAGCAGCCACGGGAGACCCGCTCGTTATAAGGGTAGCGCGTGGCATCGGGCTCCAAATCGACGAGGCGCTTCCCTTGCGGCGTATCTTCGACGCTCGCCGTAAAACCGCAGAGGTAGCCACAGTAATGGCAGTTGGATTTAACCTTTCGGACCCCTTGTGTTTCGCTTGCGATATCAGCCAAGTGACGACCTCTCTTCCAGGCCGGTATATGCGACAGGTCCGGCATCGAAGGATTTCAGAGCCTCTTCCATGGTTGCATGGACGCCATTCCAGTCAACTCGGGTACGGAATGCAAGTTCGAGATAGTGCCGGGCGACAGGCTGCAGGGCACCGACACAGGTCAGGCAGCCGGCGACTACAGTATCGGCTCCGGAAGCCTTGAGCTCGAAGAGGCGATCGTCCGTCAGTTTCGCGCTGAGCTCGGGATGGGTCAGCGCTCTGAGCTTACCCATCCCACAGCATTGCGATCGCCGTCGATTATGCTGCACCTCGCGGATATCGAGTCCCGCCAGCAAGGCTCGTATGCCATCGGCAAACACACCGTGACTGCGATCGGGGCAGGAATCATGCACACAAACGCTTGCGCCGGGATCACAAGCAACCATCGGCAACTCCATATCGCAAAGAGCCACGGGTAGAGCTTGTATCTCCACATCCTTGAGAGCTTCCCATTCGCAGAGTAAACGAAGGTTATGATAACAACCGGGACAAGCGACGATGATTTTCTCGACCCGCGCCGCGACCAAGACCTCTAACAGCTGTCGACGATAGTCTTCGAAGACGGATGCTTCACCGATATTACG
>DOMT01000108.1 GCA_003509825.1 Coriobacteriia bacterium | reverse complement strand
ACCTCGACGAGGTGTTGAGAAAAGACGTGCGCGTGGGCGACACCATCGTCATCCGCAAGGCCGGCGATGTCATTCCGGAGGTGTTGAGCGCGGTGGGCTCTCTGCGACCCGCCGGGGCCACGGTTTGGCAGATGCCCGAGACCTGCCCCTCCTGCAACTCTCCGGTGTATAGAGACGAGGACGGCGTAGCTTACCGCTGCGTTTCGGCGGAATGCCCCGCCCAGCTGCTGGAGCGCTTGGGACATTGGGTGAGCCGCGGTGCCATGGACATCGACGGGCTGGGTCCTAAGATCATCGAGAAACTGGTAGCCAACGGGCTGGTGACGGACGTAGCCGGCTTCTACAGCTTGACCGTGGAACAGCTTGCGACGTTGGAGACCGGCGAGGAGAAGTTCAAGCGCTCGCTGTCTGCGGAAAAACGTGCGCTTACCGGCGACTACGAGAAGGAGCCCGTACTGCTCGGCAACACGATGGCCGTCAAACTCCACGAACAGATACAGGCTGGCAAAGGGCGGCCCTTGGCGCGGTTGTTCTTCGGACTCGGGGTGCGCAATGTAGGCAAGACGGTGGCCGAAACCATCGTCCGGCGTTTTAAGACCATCGATGCCCTGATGGCCGCGACCGAAGAGCAGCTTACGGAGATCGAAGGCATCGGCCCGGTGATCGCCCAAACGATACGGCATTTCTTTGCCACACCCGACAGNNTTGCCTCGGACAGCGCCGCCGGAGCGGCCGGGGAGCAAAGTGCGGAAGAAAAACCGCAGACCCTCGCCGGCTTGACTTTCGTGCTCACGGGCAGTCTCGAAAACCATAACCGCGACGAAGCGGAGGAGATACTGCGATCCTACGGCGCCAAGGCCTCAGGCTCGGTATCGTCCAAAACCTCCTATGTGGTTGCCGGTCCGGGCGCCGGCTCCAAGCTCGCAAAAGCGCAGCAACTCGGCATCCCCGTACTCGACGAGGCAGCCCTGGACGTCATATTGGCAACGGGCGTGGTGGGCGAGTTCTAGAGTAGGGCAGCCAATCGCAAAATGCACGGATTCGGTTCCCGCCACTTAGGCGGAAGCGTTTTTACACGCATTGAAGCTATTAATCTGCCCTGAACTAGAGCAAAATATGAATAATTGTGCTAGGATTATCAATAGGGCTTTTCTTATCTCAACCATAAACGAATATGCGCTAGCCTTCGTGTGGGAAACTTCGGAGTGTGATGGTCTAGGCGCATGTGTGGGGACCTCCGGGTAGGTGTAGACGGCGCGTTCGCATAATCGGATGTTGCCGGTTCGGTGTATTTGGGTGGGCGTTTTATTTGCGGGATGGGACGAAGCGATGAGGCTGAAGGTCACTCTTATAATAATCGCGATCGCGTTGGTGATAACCGCTGCCAGCTTCGGCTCGGGAATCGTTTTGGCGCGTCAGAGCCTTACCGAGACGATCGGTGAAGATACCGAGCTCACCCTAAAGATCGCCAACGACCTGGTGTCGACGCGCATCGATCTCTACGAATCGAACGCCGTTACCGTAGCCGAGCGTTTGATAACGGCACGCAGCATCGAGGAGATGCAGGTGTTGATGGAGGAGCAGCTTGCCCTTTACGATGGGTTCATCGCCTTTACGCTCTTTGATCGCAGTGGCATCGTGGCCTCCCATGGAACCCCGCCCACGAATATCCGCCGTCTCGGCACCAGCCCTTACCTCGAGGCCGCTTTAAACGGCAAGATCACGATATCCACGACCCGACTGGCTGCGGATAACGGCGAGATGGTCTTTCACGTTTGTGTGCCGCTCGACCGCGGACGTGCTCTTTCGGTGACCATGCCCGGCACCACGTTTTCGGACATCCTCAACAATTACACCGTCTGGAGTACCGGCAATATCTTTCTACTCGATGAGGAGGGCGTGATCGTTGCCCACAACCTGCCCGAGATCGTGGAACAGCGCATGGATTTTCTGGATGCGGTGCGCTACATAAACTCCGCCGGCGATGAAGGGGCTGCGGAGCGCGAGATGCCGCAAGAGACCGTCGATTTCTTCCACGAGATGATGTCTGAAGAGGGCGGCAGCGGAAACTACGGATTTAACGACATCGAATATCAGTGCGTTTACGAGCGCATATCCTCATCGGGCACACAGGGCTGGCGGATCGCGCTGCGCGTGCCTTTGGGAGAGAGCCCCATCAACCGCCTTGAAAGCAATCTCATCATCCTGGCGATCGTGTTCTTCGTCTTGAGTGTTGTGATTTCCGTGCTCTGCGCCGGTTTCGTGGCCAAACCCTACAAGCGAGTCTCCGAACAGAACAAGCACCTCGAAGAGCTCAATGAAACCGTTCAGGAGCAGTCGGACAAACTCAAGGAAGCGCATGACCTCACCCGGTTGATGATGGATTCCACGCCCATCTGCTCGATGCTCTGGAACCGCGAGTATGAGCTATTCGATTGCAACGAGGAGTCCGTCAAGCTGTTCGGTATGCGGGATAAAGAGGAGTTCATGGCCCGCTTCGGCGAGATATCGCCCGAGTTTCAACCCAACGGCGAGTCTTCCACCGAGTTGTCGTATGGCCTCGTCAGGCNNNGACGGCACGCCCGTGCCCTGCGAAATGACGCTGATGCGCGTGAGCTTTGCCGGCGACTACATCGTTGCGGCCTACGCACGTGATCTGCGCGCCCAAAAACAGATGCTGGCGGAGCTGATGCGTCTACAAACCGATTTGGAAGACGCTTTACACGAGGCTCGGGCGGCAAACGAAAGTAAGAGTAAATTCCTGGCCATCATGAGCCACGAGATGCGTACGCC
>DOMT01000148.1:263-3376 GCA_003509825.1 Coriobacteriia bacterium | reverse complement strand
TGGGTATGCAGATCACCTTGCAGCGCGAGGACGTTTTCACCTTCATGTACAAGGTGTAATGTGACCGCACCGGCACCACGGATCGGCGTTTTATGCGTCGGTAATATATTGTTGCTCGATGAGGGCTTCGGTCCACGGATAGCCCGTGAGCTCACCGAGGCCTACGAGTTTCCCGATAATGTGGAGATACTCGACAGCGGCACCATGGGCCTGTCCCTGCTTTCGGATCTCAAACGCTTGGACGTGGTGCTGCTCGTCGACGCGGTGGACAATACCGGGGAGCCGCCCGGAACCCTGGTGACCTTTCTGCCCGAAGACATCGCCCCCTATGAAGCATTCCACGGCGCGCATGATACGCGCTTCGTGGATGTTTTACAGGCGGCGGCATTGCTCGGCTACGAGATCGACGGGCATTGTCTGGGGGTGCAGGTGCTCAACATGCATCCGCCCGAACATATCATCGGCCTCACCGAGCCGGTGGAGGTGAGCGTGCCTCTCGCCGTGGAATGCGTGCTCGGATTCCTGCAGCGCTACGGCATCGAAGCACGGCCGAAAGCCTGATCTGAGGGAAGCGAAAACCAAAGTTACAAAAAACCAACAAATAAACGACATTCTTCAATAGTGCTCTCATGCGAGAATCATCCGATAAATTCAGAAAAAAATAAGAGTTAGAGGTTGCTAAATCCCCAGCTCACAAGGGGGTGTGGAGATATGCTACAAAAAACAGGCAGATTAGGTCTTTACCCTGTACCCCAATCCGGAGTAAACTGTTCGACAGGAAACTGTTACCAACCAGGTAACATATCGGAAGCGAGCTAGGGGTGCTTCCCCGGGACACGTGCCAACGGGTAGTTGGCGGCATGAGAAAGGAGGGACTATGGAGCTGTTCGATCCGGTGTTGTTGGCGCGAATCCAGTTTGTTCTCTGCGTCTTCGTTCACTTTATTTTTGTTCCATTGTCCATCGGATTCGGTCTGTTTTTGGCTATATCCGAGTCGCGTTACTATAAGACGAAAGATCCTAAAGACAAGGCCAATACCAGGTTTTGGGCCAAAATCTTTACGACGACCTTCGCCATCGGTGTCGCGACAGGTATCACCATGGAGTTCAGTTTCGGTACCAACTGGGCCAACTACTCCAGGTTCGTCGGTGATATCTTCGGTGCTCCGCTTGCGGCAGAAGCGCTTCTGGCCTTCTTCCTGGAGTCCGTGTTTTTGGGAATCGTGCTCTTCGGGCGCGACAAGATCTCTCCGAAACTCTACCTCATCTCCACTTGGCTGGTATGGTTCGGATCCGCGCTCAGCGCTCTGTGGATTCTCATCGCCAATTCCTGGATGCAGACTCCCGCAGGCTACGAAGTCGCCGCCGACGGTAGCAAGGCCGTCATCACCGACTTCTGGGCAGCCGCGCTCAATCCGTCGACCCTCGCGCGTTATCTGCACACGGTCGACTCCGTTATCATTCTCGCGTCTTTCTGCGTCATCGCCATCGGTGCCTATCACCTGGTCAGCAAGAAAAACATCGAGGCCGGCAAGAAGTTCATGAAGGTCGGTGCCGTCGTAGGTACCGTCACCGTCGTATTGATGCTTCCGTTCGCCCATATGCAAGCCGTTGTGGTTGCCGAAGAGCAGCCCTCCAAGTTCGCCGCCATGGAAGGACAATGGGAGGACGGTCCTACGGACCTGGCTTTCTTCGGCTGGGTTGACGAGGATAACAAGACCACCTACAGCGTCGGTATCCCCGGTGGCTCGAGCTTCCTGGCGAGCTGGGATTTCACCGCCGTTTACCCCGGTCTCAACACCACGGAAAAAGCCGTTGCCGATTTCAGTGAGTACCCGGGCGTGAAAGTCGACACCTACCAGGGTGGTAACCCCCCGGTGAACTTCGTGTTCCAGGCCTATCACCTGATGGTGGCGTTCTACGTCCTGCTCATCATCTGGCTGGTCGTCGCTTGGCTGATGGTCAGGAAGTCCGATAAGGGTATCGCACCCTCCAAGGGCGCACTTCGCCTGTTGATGTTCGGCCCCATCATTCCCTTCCTTTGCATCAATGCAGGTTGGATCGTTGCCGAGGTTGGCCGTCAACCGTGGGTCGTCTTCGATCTACTGCTCACCGCCGACGGCGTATCTCCCGCGGTCGGTGCCATCGAGCTCTTGATCACCATCGCACTGTTCTTCGTGTTCTATCTGATTCTCGTGGTCGCTTGGTTGCGTATCATGCTTAAGTTCATCAAGGGCGGTCCGCAGGCTCTCGAAGAGGCCCCTGTGGCGGCAGATACGATCGATGCAACGTCCGGCTCGAAAACCGAAGGTGGTGAGCAATAATGACCGAAACAACCGTAGCGATTTTCGAAACAACCGGTAATGGTGCAGTGCATGATGCGCTCGCCGTACTTTGGTTCCTTTTGATCTCAGTTTTATTGCTAGGTTATTTTATTCTCGACGGCTTCGATCTCGGTGCCGGAGTGCTGTCTCCTTTCGTTGCTAAAAACGAGAAGGAAAAAGCGTTGGTACGTAGGGCTATCGGTCCTCTGTGGGATGGAAACGAAGTTTGGTTGCTCACCGCGGGCGGTGCGCTGTTCGCAGCATTCGCTCCCGCTTACGCAACGAGCTTCTCAGGTTTTTATTTGGCGATCATGCTCGTTTTGTTCGGCCTGATATTCAGAGCCGTTGCCATCGAGTATGCCGAACGCGACGAAACGAAGTGGAAGGGCTTCTGGAACGGTGCCTTCTTCCTGGGTAGCGCCGTGCCGGCACTGCTGTTCGGCTGCGCCATCGGTAACGTCGTCGAGGGTATCGCTCTGGGCACCGCTGCCGGAGCCAGCGGTAACGTGGCGGCCATCGCCAACGGCACCGACTATGTCGGCGGGTTCTTCTCGCTGCTCAATCCCTTCGGATTGCTTTGTGGTGTACTCGGCCTGGTGGCCTTCATCACCCAGGGTGCCGCATGGTTGGCCCTCAAGGCCCCCGTCGGCAGCCCGGTGCATCAGCGCGCCACGAGCTTCCGCTCGCTGTTCAACATCATCACCTTGGTGTGTTTCGTGATCGTATCCGTGTTCTTCTTCGCATTCGTATTGCCTACGTTCGAAGGACGTACGGGTATGACCGTCGCCTA
>DOMT01000148.1:0-217 GCA_003509825.1 Coriobacteriia bacterium | reverse complement strand
CAATATCACCCCGATAGCCCTCATCGGTATCACCGCGGCGTCGTTGTTCCCCAACCTTATTCCGGCTGCGGACAACCCCGTAGGAGCGATCACTTACTTCCTCGCTCCCGGCGCGGACATTCCGGCCAACTCGATCACGGTGTTCAGCGCCGCCAATTCCGAGCTGTGTCTGACCGCCATGACGATCATCACCTGCATCGGTTTGCCGCTCGTGCTC
>DOMT01000184.1 GCA_003509825.1 Coriobacteriia bacterium | reverse complement strand
CCGCAACCTCGGGCAAACCCTCGCTGAGTTCGGAGCCGTAGCGCGAAGGCATACAGCCGGTAACCACGATTTTGGTTACCCCGCGCTTGACCTCGGGCAGCGCGGAAGCTTCGAGAATCACCGCGATAGCCTCTTCGGTCGCCTCGGTGATAAACGAGCTTNNAGCAGGTATTGATGATGACCGCATGGGCATCCTCGGGATCATCCACCACAAGAAACCCCGCTGCGAGCACTCCGGCCCGCATCTTGTCCGAATCCACCTCGTTTTTGGCACAGCCCAAGGTAACAAAGGCAATCCGACAATCCCCCGTTTGCAAAAACTCACTCATATATACCGCGTTTCACCTACCCGCTACCGGTAATTGGTAAACTGCAGGGGCAAACCGTAGTCCTGCTCCTTCAAAAACGTGATGACTTCCTGCAGCATGTCACGTTTGGGAGAAAAGACGCGCAGCTTGTCACCCTCGATTTGCACCTTGACGTTTTTGAGCTTGAGGTCGCGGATGTCTTTGTTGATCTTGCTCGCGGTATCCTTCTCGATGCCCTGCACGAGGGTGCCGATGATACGGACCTGCATGTTTGAGGCTGCTTCGGGCTCACCCCACTTCACGCTTTTGAGATCCACCTTGCGGTGCACCAGCTTGGTGTTGAGCACGTCTTTTACCTGTGAAGCGACGAAGTCACTCGGTGCTACCAAGGTGAAGCGTTGGTTTCCCTTGTCGAAGTCCAGCGTGGCCTTGCTGTCCTTGAGGTCGTATCTTTGCGTCAGCTCCTTTTTGGCCTGCTGATAGGCGTTATCCACCTCCTGCAGGTTTACTTCGGACACTACGTCGAAGCTTTCATCCTTTGCCATGTATGGCACTCCCTTCATGGGTCTTACGATTTTTGTATGCCGCCGGCAAAGTACCGGCGCACCAACGCCGGCTCGAAGCCGACGTTCTTTTGATGGATTACGTTCACCTATAGTATATCGTTCTTGTTGTCGGGCTGCTGCGCCGGCTATCTCCTCCCGTCGCCTGCTGCCTCTCCCATCGTTTTTGCACACGGATGCAAACCACGGAAGAAGATGATATCGATGGAGCCCCTACTGGGTTGTTGCGGCCCCGGCATCCGTCGAGGTGGCTCCTGCCTGTGGAACCTCACCCGTAGCATCGGCGAATCCCGTTCCGTCGTTGGTGAAAGGCTTGACTTCTTCGTTGAGCTTCACGCTGACNNGTTATCCGGCTGGGAGGTTCTGACTTTAAAGCTCTTCGTCACCGTATAGGTCTTGACCTCCGTGAGCGCCGCGTTGGCAAAGATCACCGCGCCGTCGACGGTTATCTCGGTCCAAGGACCGACGCCCGACGTCGGCGTGACCGTGAGGATGTATTCGACGGTGGCGGCTTGACCTTGGGTCGTATCGGTGGCCGCCGTATCGGCTCCGTCGGTCGTATCTCCCGTCTGCACCTGACCGGCAGGCGTGGGTGTGAGCGTCTGCGATTGCGGAGCCTTACAACTGTTTGCCGCGATCGCCCAAACCGCAAATAGCAGTACCAGGATCACGATCAGGGTGACGATCAAGGCTATCGGGTTGCCGAACAACGAGCCGAACAGCCTCATCGGCAGGCTCGGAGTTGCATTATAGCTGGTTGAGGAGTAACCGCTCTCGAAGCGACCGGTGTCACCACGGCCACCCGTGTATCCACTCTCTCCTCCGCGTTTTTGACGACGGGTCGAGGAACCGGCGGTGTTGTCATGACCACGTTGCCGACGTCCCACTCCACCTGCTGCAGAACCGTACTCGCCGGCACCGGCACGGGCCGAAACATTGCGTCTGCCGACCGCACCTTGCTGAGCCGTCCGACCACGCTCCGACGCCGTACCACGCTCGGAATAACTCCCCCGTCGCGTATATTCGTCCTGCTGCGCATATCCGGCGTGAGCTTGGTAGTCGCCACGCCCCCGATATCCGTCTTGCACTTCATCATCATACGGTTCGTAGGGAGCGAGATCCCGGTTGTACCCGGGATTGAGCTCCGAGCGCGGAATCGCCTTGTTCCACATGGAATTGATACCCTGGCCACCCTGGGCGCCCTGTTGGCGCTGCGCATAGGAATTGGGTCTGTTTTCGATATTGCCACTCGAATTGCCACGGGGAGCGTAACCGACAAACGGCGTATTCCCTGAGTCACGCCGAGCCATATGATTCTCGAATTCATGGTATTCCTTGAGGAACTGCCTGGTAAGATCGTTGGGATCGAGTCCGAGAAAACGGGCATAGGAACTCACCATGTTGCGAGCATGGCCTTTTAAGGGCATATGGTTAAAATCTGCGAGTTCCAAAGACTCAAGAATGGCGGGAGTGATGCGTAGCTGGCTATGGACCTGGTCAAGAGACAAGCCCCTCTTCCTCCGTGCTTCAGCTAGCCTACTTCCGAAGTGTTGTTGCGCCAACTATACTCCTCAAGATACATTCATCCATGATAGCGTATATACTGATAAACAAACAGGACGATTCCAAAGAATAATATCGACCTGCATCATCTTTTTTGTGGGGTTGGTTGCAAACTTAAGCAGA
>DOMT01000018.1 GCA_003509825.1 Coriobacteriia bacterium | reverse complement strand
AACCATGTTGTCACGCAGATAATCGAAGCCGAACTCGGCATTGGTTCCGTAGGTTATGTCGGCTTGATAGGACGGGATACGTGTCGGAGGGAGCATGCCGTTTTGGATCAGGCCGACCTCCATGCCGAGAAAGCGATAGATACGACCCATCCACTCACTGTCGCGTCGGGCCAGGTAATCGTTGACGGTTACCACGTGCACGCCCGTTCCTTTAAGCGCGTTGAGGTAGCCGGCAAGTGTTGACACCAAGGTCTTTCCCTCACCGGTTTTCATCTCGGCTATCTGCCCGGCATTGAGTGCCATGCCGCCGATAAGCTGTACGTCGAAGTGGCGCATGCCCAATGCACGGATACCGGCCTCGCGCACGGTTGCAAAGGCTTCGGGCAGAAGTTTATCGAGACTTTCACCGTTACCCACACGCTCTTTGAAATCCCGGGTCTGTGCGACCAGTTCATCATCGGTTTTCTTTTGGACCTTCGCCTCGAGTTCGTTGACTCTTTCGACGACACCTTCAAACGCTTTGAGCTGTTTTCCCTCACCGACCGAAAGGAGTTTGGAAAAGAATCCTGCCATATAAAATGCCCTCTTTTGATTGCCGGACCTGTCAAGGAAAGTACCGATATATCCGGCGGCGCTTCCCTAATGCAATGATACTGTATCATAGAGCATCCGTGCCCCCATTACGGTTGACAGTTCGTTTTTATTTACCTGTTTTTGATGCAGCGATAGCCACCGTAGGACACTCCGCCTCCGTCCTGCTCACTGCCGATCCATGATGAGACTCTGATAGAGCTCGATGGTCTTTTGGGAGGGCATGATGCCGAGTTCCTCATTGAGATAGCGCTTGCAGTCGAAGTAGGTTTGGAGAGCCGAGGTGCGCTGTCCCGCCCTATCCTGCACCGCCATCAACACCTGATAGACATCCTCCCTGCCCGGATCGGCATCGTAGGCTTTCCGCGCGAACCAAACGGCGTTGTTCTCGTTACCCTGCGTCGAGAACAACCGGGACGCCTCGAGCATCACATCGACGAGCAGTGAGCGAAAACGTTGTTCGGCGATACGGATGTGCTCGTCGGTGCAACTGCCGGAAAGGATGTCTCCACGATAGAGCTGTTCGGCCCGGTACACCGCCTCGATCCTCATCTCCACACTGCCCTTTTGAAACAGTATCGACCGCGCCAGTTGCTCGAACTCATCCACGTCGCTGCGAACCACCGCGCCCTCCAGTTTGCAAAGCCCCCTGTTGTTCGAAAGGTAGGGGCAGCTCCTGCCGCTACCGCAGAGAATGCGCGAAAGCCTCGACCAAGTGGAGTAAAAATTATCCTTGGCATGCAGATAATCCTTTTCGGGCCAGATGCGCTTGAGTAACAGATCGCGTGATATGCCCCTTCCCATATTGAGTGCAAGATGACTCAGGAGAACACGCACCTTGCGACGGTGCAGATCCTTGTCCTCGATGCGAAGCCCGCCCCTGTAGACTTCGAAATCTCCGAATAGACGCACCACGACGGGAGAGACCTCGGATTTTGCCCCCTGCGATGCGACCGGCAGGGAAAACCCGAAACCCGGCAGTGCCCTTCCGTCGTTTACCGCGAACAGACCGTACGCTTCATGATCTGCAACCTGCTCCCTATAATCGAAATCCGACACGAGTGGATCTTCGGCATCCGGGGCGAAGCCGGAAACACCCCCACCTTCGCCGAGCGCCGCGTCGTCTCGCAGGGGAAATCCCGCATCATCATGGGTCAGCAATCTGCCTGCCAACTCGAGGAGCAACCGGCTTTGCTCCGTATCCCCCCGCTCGAACAGATGGGTGGACATCTGGGTCAGACGCTCAAAGCAGCGCTCGATCTCCACCGCCTTCCGGTCGCCGGCCCTACCCGGCCTCCCCTCCTCGGATTTGGGAGCCGCAACCAGACATTCGAGCAGTTGATCCGAGAGTTCGCGAACGGGAAGCGAGGATGCATCGAAGAACCCCGTCGCCTCATCGACATCGATGACCGGGCAACTCGAGCGCAATCTGACATGGCGGTTTTCGGGAATCGCATAACCGAGGCTGCGTATGTTGTCGACGATGCCACGGCGCATCAAGATCATCAGTGCAGCCAATTCGGCTTCCTCACTTTGCCCGTTATCGGAAAAATAGTGATAGAGTACATCCGTGTAACGTTTTTTATCCCAACGCTGTGAAGCTATGAAATCCTTTCCACCGATAACGAGTTTTTCGGAGCGGTAATCCCCGAAACAATCGTTGGACGGCTTCATGGTAACCACGATATCGATCCCGGATCCGGCCGTTTTTTCGATCCAATCCGAAAACATCCGGCAGCTTCGCTTTTCCAAAATGGGAAGATCATCAAAAACCACCATGGCTATATGCGGCACTTCGCTTATAATCTGTCGTTCGATATGTTTTGTCATCGCTCCCGACTCCAAAGCCCGGTTAAAACCGTGCGAAGTGCCGTCGATCCAGAGAACTTCCTCGAGTCGATGCCTTTGCCGGGCGAAATTCAGGGCGAGTGTGGTCTTACCGGTTTTTGCCGGAGCGCAGATAAAACAAGGAATTCTCGATATTTTTCGCATTTTATCGATAAGTTCTGTGTCGGAATGTGAAACACCGACTTCCTTTTGTGCTAAATTTGTTATCATATATAAGTTCCCCTTTGCGTCCGTGTTGTAGTTATTGACTGTCTCAAGGTTACATGCTAGCATAATTATGTATATGCTTGTCAATAGGTATTTGCATTTTTTTTCACACTTTAGAAAGGATTGACATGGCGAACGAAAAAGGAAAGTCTCGACAGAAGTCAGCGCTCACCAAGGCGCTGGAGAACGAAAAAGGCGTCGAGCGTCCGACAGTGTACAAGGGCTTCTACATCTATGCCGATCAGCATATGAAGTTGCTGGAGCTTTCGACACAAAACAAGATCCACGGTATCTATCCGAGTAACTCCTCCGATATTATCCGTGTGGCTCTGGATGAGTATCTGGCAAAGAACTCGTAAATTGTCGGAAAGATGATAGGGCGGGGTAAGCACAACGACATATTTCTCTATGAAGTCACCGGGCAGGATCTCATGGCCGGTGACGGGGTGGGCGCCGGGTATCACGTCGGAAACATATTGATGTTCGCCGACAAGCGCAAAGTTGCTCTCGGCGAGGAGTTCGCCAGGGCCGAGGATATGGATGCGGCAAAGGAATACCTGCGGCACAAAACCAAAACCGAGGCCCTGTGGACCGGGAAGCCGGATCGAAAACTCAATGAACTCCACTCCCAGATAGCCGAAAGAGATGCAAATCTCAGAGAGCTTACCGAAAAGATCGAGCAACGCGACGAACTTCTCAAAGACGTTACCGAAACCCTGAGAGTACAAAAGCAGGAGAACGATTTTCTCCATCTACAGCTCGAGCTGGCTCGAGACCAGTTGGTGGTCGACGAGCTCAAGCACAGTGAGCTCATGGACGACCTGCAAAACGTCAGCAAGGAAACCCATACGATCGAGTCCACGCTGGAACACGTTCTCGAGGAGAAATTCTGTCTTGAGCAGGAGCTCGCCGAAAAGATAACCGAACTGGTGGAGTTGGATCTGCAAAACGATGATCTTCGGAGGCAGATCAATGAAACGAAGTCGTCATCGCTGTCCGGATCGGGCGGTGTTGCGCGAGGGTCGTCTTCACCGGAACACAATGAAGCGCCGATGCCCGAAGCCGGGGAGAATCACAACATCGCCACACCCGCCCCACCATCGACGGTTCCCGCCCCGAACGCCGATGCGGGAGAGCATATCCTCACCCTGACATCGGGAAAACAAATCCACGTGCTTCATGAGTTTCCCAAAGCGGGCAAACCACGAACATCCGTCAGAATCGGACAGGCGCTGATATTTGCCTCCAAACTGCTTGTCGCGGTTCCGTCGGTTTTTCTCATCCTTATGGCGGCCAGCGTATTTGCAACCGCACAGGTGAACGGGATATCGCTCGGAGACGCTCTCGACAGCGTGATAAAGGGGTTGGGCCTCGACCTCGTATCCCTTAAACCCTGAGTCGGTCACGCCCCAGGAGAATGCCCTGGAGAAGGTCGGTTTCGCTAACGACGAGCTTATTTTCAGGTAGAAAATCCATGACGGAGCGTAGAACCGCGATGCCACCGAGGATCACCGGCGCACGATCGGGCTCCAATCCCACACATTCTCTGCGCTGTCTCACACTGAGAGCGGATAGCCTTTCGAAAACCGAGGACAACTCGTCGACCGTCACCGTTTGCCCGTGCACTTTCCGCGGATTGTAGACACGCAAGGCATCCCTGACCGAAACAACCGTAGTAGCGGTGCCCGCGACGGCGATCACGCCGGCGGGAACGACCTCGTTTTCCTTAAAAAATGCATCGAGTGTGGTGTCGATAAAACTGCGCGCCCGCGCCATCTCCTCGAAAGTCGGCGGATCCGTTTCGAAGAACGATTCGGTGATGCGCGATGAACCGATATCGAAGGAGTGAGCACGGATTATCTCGGGAACACCGTCGTCGGAGGAACGAGTGCCTAAGACCAGTTCCGTCGATCCGCCACCGACATCCACCAACAGGATCGGCGATTGCGATGAATCGGCTTTTTCGGCAAATCCACTGATCGCTCCAAAAAAGGATAGCAGCGCCTCGANNTACCGTCGATGACCTGAACGGACAGCCCGACGTCCGCCAGTGCCGCAAGCACCTCGTCACGATTGGCGGCGTCGCGCATCGCAGAGGTTGCAACGGCAAAAACACCGTCGACGGCAACACCCGTACGATCGACACAGCGGGAGATATCCGCAAGAAACGAGGCACAGGCCTCCACCTGGCGCTTAATCGCTTCGGGCGCTATGAGCTCGGTGCGGCTCAAGCCCTCTCCCAGATGCGTGATACACATCCGACGCTCAACCTCACAAAGCCCCGAATGGGGCGAATCCACCACATCTGCAATCAACAGACGTGAGGTGACGGTACCTATGTCGATGGATGCCAGGCGCAAGGAATCAAAGCCCGGGAATGGCGTTATCGTTATAGCGATTGACAACCTCGGGGGGAACGTATCCGAAAAACTCATCCAAGGTTTTCGTCCACCAGGAAGCAGGTACATCAACACTGCCGGATTTGACGGCGGGTGGCAAAGATAGGGAGCTCTCGGTTTCACCGAGACCGGTGATGTTCACCGCCTCCTCATGCGGCAGCACCCAGCCTAATTCCTCGCGCGCCATATCGGCGATCCCCTCGGGTGTTTTAAGATCTGCTATCTGTTGTTCTATTTTGTCGTTTCGGGCTGCCACGGCTTCATATTCGGCTTCCAGCCTTTGGGTCTCGCGCATGGCATGGTAATAATCGCGGGCAGCCGCGTAGAGGGCCACCGCAGCCGCTACCAGCAAAAGAGTCAACACCAGAATTGCTATGAGAGCCGGGTGAATGCGAAATGCTTCGTTTTCGGTCGTGTTTTTCGTACGCATATTCACCTTTATGATACGTAGCGGCGACAGGCGCCGACTGCAAACAGTTTAACGCATGTCGGCGCCGATGTCCGGTTTAGTCGCGCGGCTTGATAATACCGTAACTGCCGTCTCTGCGGCGATACATGACGTTTACGAGCCCGTTGTCACTGTTTTTGTAGACATAGAAGTCATGGCCGAGCAAATCGAGCTGTATCAAGGCCTCTTCCTCACTTAAGGCATCGAGGACGAGCTCTTTGACACGAACCACGCTATCGAGATCCTCGAGGTATTCCTCGCGGACATCGGAGCCCGTCACAAGCTCCTCGGGCAAAGCGTCGGCCAACCTCTGACTGCGCAGCTTTTTGTCGACCACCTTGGTTTTGTATTTGCGCAACTGACGCTCGACCTTGGCCGATGCCACATCGATGGCGGCGTACATATCCTCTTCCGACTCTTCGGTACGGATTATATGACCTTTGGTATGGATCGTGACCTCTGCAATGGCCGGCCGGGGATTTGCAGGGTTGCGCTCTTTGCGTAGTACCACTTCCGCCCTCATCGGCGAAATGTTGAAAACCTTGACCGAATTACCGATCTTATCCTCAACATACTCCCGCAGAGCATCACTTATAGTCATCTTACGACCTGTGACAATGATCTCCATAATTACTCTCTCCACTTATAGTCTAATCGGGTGAACTGTACCCTACAAGCATAGCAGGTTTTTGCCATCCGGATAGGTCATCGTCTGTCAGGGAAGCGATTTGTTGCCGATGCCGCAATGCGCTAAGCGAAACACTTTAAGCGCTTCCCCGCTACGCTATATGGCCGAGGAAGTCTTTGGTTCGTGGAGACGCGGGGTTGTCGAATATCTGCGCGGGTGTTCCCTGCTCGACTATGACGCCTTGATCCATGAAGACGACGCGATCGGCCACCTCACGGGCAAAACCCATCTCATGGGTGACCACCATCATCGTCATGCCGGATGCTGCGAGTTCACGCATGACATCGAGAACACCGCGAACCAGCTCGGGGTCCAAGGCGCTGGTAACCTCATCGAACAGCATCACATGCGGATCCATGGCCAACGCCCGGGCGATTGCCACACGCTGCTGCTGGCCGCCGGAGAGCNNGCTGCTGGCCGCCGGAAAGCTGCGCCGGAAGATACTCTATGCGGTCCCCCAATCCCACGCGCTCCAGTTGCTCGATGGCGATGCGCTCGGCCTCCTGCTTGGGGCGCTTGAGCACCTTACGCTGAGCCAACATGACGTTTTTCTTGGCCGTGAGATGCGGAAAGAGATTGAAGCTCTGAAACACCATGCCGATGTGTTCGCGCATCTTATTGATGTTTACCTTAGGGCCGGTGATCTCGGTGTCTTCAAACCAAATACTACCCTGCGTGGGCTTTTCGAGCAGATTCACACAGCNNATCGACTTTCCGCTGCCCGAGGGGCCGAGGATCACAACGACCTCACCGCGATCAACATCGAGATCAACGCCTTTGAGCACTTCGAGCTTTCCGAAGTGCTTGTGTAAACCCTTTATCCGTACCACCGCTTGGTTTGCCTGTTTGTCCATGGTTACGCACACATCCTCATCGACTGTCGTGTTTTTCGGGGGTGATTGCTACGTTCGGATCGGATGTGGTTGCAGATAACGGTGCAACGGTTTTAAACAGACCCACACGTTTGGCCCTCGACTTCTTATCATCGGGAGCCGCCGTCCTGCCGTCCGTGGCGGCCAGCTTCTTCTCAAAGACCGATATGACCCGGGTGAGCGGCAAGGTGACGAGCAGATAAAAGCCCGCGGCCACCACATAGGGGGTCATGTTGGCCTCGACGTTTGCCTGCACCTTTGCAAACTGCATCATCTCGAAGAAACCGACCGCAGCTAAAAGCGAGGTATCCTTGAAGAGCAGGATGAACTCGGAGGTCATCGTAGGAATGACGCGCCGGATGGTTTGCGGGATGATGACGAAGAACATCGTTTTGGCACCGTTCATACCGAGCGATGCCGATGCCTCGAACTGGCCTTTATGAATGGATTGGATGCCCGCCCTGAATATCTCGGCGAGATAGGCGCTGGAGTTCAAGGCCAACACGCCGAAGCCGAGCACGAATACATTCACGTTGGGGATGAATAGCGGTAGCCCGAAAAAGGCGATGTATATCTGTAGAAACAGCGGTGTGCCGCGGATCACGTTCACATAGATACTGGAGATGAACTTGAGTATCCAAAGCTTCGACATGCGCAAAAACGCAACGCCGAGACCGATCGGAATGGCCAGCGGAAAACCGAGGGCCACCAAGGCCAGAGAAATCAGCCAGCCCCAAAACAGATTAGGAACCGAGGCGACGGCTATCGCGGGATTGAGAAAGCTGGAGAGGAACTTGTTGGAGTTCCATGCCTGCACCCATTCCTGCCCGTTCAGATCATCGACGAGTGCCTGCATCTGCGTATATTCCGTGACGGCGATGGGGTCGTCGGCCTCCAGATTGCCCGGCGTGCCCTGTTCATCGACATAGGTACCGGTAATGCTGTATTCACCGGTGGCGTTGGGAAACAAAAAGCCCTCCACACGGATGAGCACCTTGTTGTTCGGACGCAAGCCGTCTTCGAAGACCAGAACCAGCCCCTCGGCGGTGAGATCATCCGTGTACTTTACGGTGTGATCGGGTACGGGATGGAGTGGATCGTCCATGATCATCTCCTGAACGTCCACACGGGCATCTTCGGCAAGGCCGCTGCCCTCGGGAAAGGTCAACGATATCCGCATGACCTTTTCGTTCTCGTCGACGAAACCCGTCCAGGTAAGACGCGCCGCCTTACCACCGATGATGGCACTGCCACCATCCTCGTTGCGCTTCGCGGTAACGGCATCTGTCGTCAGGGCATCGGCGCTTTGCATCGGCAAAAGAGCCGAGAACACAAGTGTCAGTGCCAAAGACAACAGAGCCACCACCAAGACACGGTTGCCTAGGTGGGCTTTGGTGGTAGCTCTGAAATCCATAATCACGTTCCGTTCGATCAATTATCCGTTAGCCCTGCCGTACCTTTATTTGATGGACGGCTCGAGATTGGGAAAGTACTGTTTGAATATTTTCTCATACGTACCGTTGTCGATGAGATTTTGCAGGCTCTTGTTTACGGCGGCCTTGAGCGCCGCATTCTCCTTACCGACCGCAAAACCGTACTGCTCACCGGTGGGAATGACCTGGATCATCTTCATGCCCGGGAAGTTGGTGGCCGTCTGATATTCGGCGATCGGGGCATCGAGGAACATAGCCTCTATCTGCCCGGCCTGGAGAGCCTGAAAGCCCTCGCTGGCCTGGTTGAAGGTCTTCATGGTGATGCCGCTGATATTTTCGTTGGCCCAATCCATACCGGTCGTACCGGCCTGGGCACCCACGGTCTTGTTCTTCAGATCATCCGACTTCGCATAGCTCGAGCTTGCATTGACGACGATTGCCTGGTTGGAATCGAAGTACGGATCACAGAAATCGACGGTCTTCTTACGTTCGTCGTTGATGGTTATGGACGAAACGGCCAAATCCATCTTGTTGCCACCGGCAATCTGGGTGGGCAGGGTCTCGAAGCTCTGAGGCTCGAGATACTCCAGCTTAAGCCCCATATCCTTGGCGAGGGCATCGAGAAGATCGTACTCGAAGCCGACGGCCTGCGTGCCCTCAAGAGCGATGAACGGCGGATAGTCGCAGTCGGATCCGACCGTCAACACGCCGTCCTTGATCAATTTCATCTCAACCGCATCGCTGCCGCCGGTGGAAGTACTCCCGGTGGAGCCGGTGCTTCCAGTGGAACCGGAGCCTCCGCAGCCCATCAACAACATGCTCGATGCCAGTGCCATCGCACAAACGACGGCGATAAGTTTCCTGCTTACAGACATAATAACCTCCTTGATTGACTTTTACCCTTCTCTCTTCGTGTACACCCCGCCCTCAAAGAACGTTCTCTCCTCCATGTCTGAGAACCTGTATAGGTTACCGCAACTTTATCCCCATTTTACATAGAAATGTGTTTTACCGCGGTTTGGTTGCATTTGTACCCGTCGACGCAGCGGCACTTGCGCCGGTGGTCGTTGCGGATCCGACGCTGCCCGTCGTCGACGCCTGAGCGGTGATCGAAGCGGTGTTCAGCACCGCCTGGGACGATACGGGCCCCAGCCACTTGGAAGCGATCACCTGGATGCTACCGTCGTCACGAAGACCCCTGAGGGCTTCCGTGAGCTTCGTGACCAGGTTCGTCTTGGCGGTGGACACCCCCATAAAAATGCCCTCGGACTGTCCGAGGATGCCTTCACAACGGATGTTGCCCTGTTTGATCGCGAGGAAGGATCCCACGATGGCATCGGCGGCCGCATACGATATCGTACCCNNGACTTGAGCTGGGCGAACACCTCATCGAGCTTGGCATAGGTAACCAGATTGCCATCACCGAGTTCCTCACTGACCCGATAGGCGGCCAGCGACTTTTCCTGGGCGGCGATCTGCACTCCGGCAAGCGTGGAGACATCGAGCGCCATCGGTGTTTCGGAATGACCTACCGTAAATATCGCCGGGCCGTTGACCAGATAAGGCCCTACCTTACTTTCGGAAAACTGCTCCCCCGTCGTACCGACCACACTCATGACGACGTCTACGGTACCGTTTTGGAGCAGCGTAGTGGAGTCCTGACCCTTTATGTCGAATATCTGAACCTTGAGGCCCATCTTCTCGGCAACAGCGGCGGCGATATCGACGTCGATACCGATGATCTTGCCTCCGGAAGTACCGGCGAAAGGTGCCTTCGAGGAATCGACCCCGACNNCTGAGTGTTCCCGCCTCGATGATATCGGAGCCGCCCTGCACCGTTGCCGCGGGCAGGGTGAGAGTGGGTTCGCTATCTCCCCCGAAACACCCCGTAAGACCCGTTCCCATCAAGGCGAAGGTCAGTATCGCAACCAATCCCGCCGACAAAATCCTGCGCCATCTTTTCATCAAGGCTCTCCTCTTTCTCCATCATACTGAGGCTCCCTCCGGCTGACCTGGTCTTTGACCCCACACTCGCATACCGGAACCGTCGCTTGATGCTATCTCACTATAAGCTCTCTCGCCCGGGGGGCGGATGCCCCATACACCGGACGGTACGACTTACCCCTAAGACGCGCCGTGCTCATGCATGTCATACAAACACTTACGTGGATCCTTTTGGCCGCGTCTACCTTGGACTGAGGAGTTATGGCATAGCAAAACCCCCGCAACCACAGACCCGGAGGGAACCTATAGATTTTACCGGAGCGGGACTTACTTTACGAGAACATCTGCGCGCTCTTTGCGTCGATTTCCCGATGAAACACCGAGCCTCAAGCATACCCTTTACCCTTTCATCCTCACCACACCCGACACACGGTGGCAACGCGCACTTCGGATGCCCCTTCCCCGAGGAGTTTCTCCGTTGCCGCCGTCAGCGTCGCGCCCGTGGTGAACACGTCGTCGAGCAACAGTATGCGCGTTTGCTTGATTTTGCTCCCGACACCCGATGGATCGGCTGCGGCGTACGATCGATTTCGCTCCCGATAGGAAAACATGCCCTGCATGTTTCTGCGCCGATTCGCACGGCCGAGCAGGCGCTGGTCATCCGCATCATGTTTGATAAGCAGCGCCCGGGACGGACGACCTATCCGCCCTGCCACCGAGCAGGCAATCAGTTCCATATGGTCGAAGCCCCTACGTTTCAAAGCCGAATCATCGGCGGGAATCCAGGTGATCAGGTCGATGGAGTGGAGCCATTTCCTGGGCAAGGCCTCAACGATGAGGCCGGCAAGCAACGGTGCCGCCCGTCGTTCTCCCCCATCTTTGTAGCCGAGAATCAGACGTCTGCTCGATGCGTCGAACTCCAGCGCACAGCAAGCCGCGGTGAAGGGGAAACGAGTCCTCTCATACACCGTCGTACATTCCGTGCAAACAACATGCCCTAAAGGCGCGCCGCATAAACGGCAGGCCCGGTCCTGATCGATAGAAGGCAGGGCAACGCGACATTTTTCGCAGAGAAGGGCACCCAGACGCTCACAGATGAGACAGCGTGTGGGATAAAGGTATTCGAGCAGGCGGTTTTTGAAAAACCCGGCCTCCCGCCGAAAAAGGTGGAGTAGAAGATCTGTGGTCGGATAAAGTCGCATAAGACAACTCTAACAACTCGATCGGACGTTTTCTCCGACCCGCTTCCGAACAACAATCGATCAGCTCCTGTACGGATTCCGTCTGCTTCCCGAATCAGCCCGGGCTGCCGCTTGAACTTGCAGGAAAATAGATACGATTCGCCGTAAGAATCGTATAGCAGTCGGCAAGACGTTATGATTTTCGGGGAAACTCAACCCAGGTTACCGGGGCTGAAAACTCCTTTTTCGGTGATGATGGAACTTATCAGATTCGCCGGAGTGACATCGAAGGCGGGATTGTATATCTCGGTACCGGGAGGTGTTGTGGCAAACCAGGCATCGACGGAGTAGGCGCCGCCTTTTCGCTCCAGGGTCATTTCGTGCCCCACCTTGAACTTGAGTGCTCTCGGCCCTTCCGCGGTCAAAAGATCAAGCGCACTTGAGGTCGCAGCATCGTCGGGCAGTATCACACCGGAGGCCGTAAAGCCCGCCAACTCACGCGGATCACGTTGCTCGATGGGGATTTGGCTGCCGTCTATCAGGCCGCGATCGATGGTCGACTCGGGTGCGCAAACATAAAACGGAATGGCGAAATGCTTTGCCAACACCGCCAGTGACAACGTACCGATCTTGTTTGCGGTATCGCCGTTGGAACAGATCCTGTCGGCACCCACCACCACGGCGTCCACCCAACCACGTGCCATCACACTTGCGGCCATGCTATCGATGATCAACGCATGGGAAACGCCCGCGGTCTTCAGCTCCCAGGTGGTAAGCCTCGCACCCTGGTTGACCGGCCGGGTCTCCGTCACCCACACATGATCCACCTTGCCCCGGTCGTAGCCCTCATACACCACACCGAGAGCCGTGCCGAAGTAGGCGGTGGCCAGAGAGCCGGCGTTACAGATGGTGAGCACGTTGGATTTGGGAAACAACAATGCGGCACCGTTTTTGCCGATGGTCCTGTTGGTGACCTCATCGTCGACGGCCATTTGCTTGGCAAACTCCACCAAGGCGCTTTTGGCCTCGGCAAGCCCCGCTCCGGCCGACACCTTCCTGTGGGCGAAGTCCAGCGCGGCCTCGGCACCCCAGGACAAATTAACCGCCGTGGGCCTGGCTGCCGCGATCCGCTCGCAAGCGGCATCGATCGCCTCCAACCACTCCTCGGTCGAGGTGGCCGGGCACTCATTTTCGCTGTACACCGCCACCGCCATGGCCGCCGCCACACCGAGCACCGGCGCTCCACGCAGTGCCAGAGATCTGATGGCGATCTCCACACCCTCAAGGGTGCGACAACAAAGCACGTCCCCCTGCAGAGGGAGACGTGTCTGATCGATCAGATATACACCGGGGATGCCGTCGTTCGCGTCGACATCCCACCAGATGGTCTTGGGAAGACCCGAAAGATCGGCGGACATTACACCGTTCCCATGTTCCAGGA
Organism: Coriobacteriia bacterium; assembly: GCA_003509825.1. Classification (GTDB taxonomy): domain Bacteria; phylum Actinomycetota; class Coriobacteriia; order Coriobacteriales; family UBA8131; genus UBA8131. Next base: position 2,472 of record DOMT01000018.1, on the reverse strand, counting down.
GTTGAGATATTCCTCCTGCTCGGGCGTGAGCGTATCGATGGAAAGCCCCAGTGCTTTGAGCTTGAGCAGGGCGATGTTCTCGTCGATCGACTCGGGAACGCGATAGACACCGGGAGCCAGCTGCTTGGCGTATTTGGCCACGTATTCGGCGGTGAGCGCCTGGTTGGCAAAGCTCATATCCATAACCTCGGCGGGATGCCCTTCGGCACCACTGAGATTGACCAGGCGGCCTTCGGCCAAGAGAATCAGGCTACGTCCGTCGAAGAGACGGTACTCCTGAACCATCGGCTTNNGAGTTCTCCTCGAGCCAGTTGATGTCGATCTCGGAGTTGAAGTGCCCCGAGTTGCAGATGATGGCACCGCTTTTCATGGAGTGGAAGGCAGCGGCACCGATGACGTTGAGATCGCCGGTAACGGTGACCCAGATATCGCAAAACTTCGCGGCCTCGGCGGCGGGCATGACACGGTAGCCTTCCATATGGGCCTCGAGTGCCTTGAAGGGGTCGACCTCGCAGATGATGACCTGCATGCCCATACCCGAAGCACGCATGGCGATACCACGGCCGCACCAGCCGTAACCGCTGATAACCAGCGTGCGGCCGGCCAAAAGGCGGTTGGTCAGACGCATGATACCGTCCAGCGTCGACTGCCCGGTGCCGTAGCGATTGTCGTAGAAATGCTTGGTCTTGGCATCGTTGACGGCGATGATCGGGTAGCGCAGCGCACCGTCCTTCGCCATAGCCGACAGGCGGATGACGCCGGTTGTGGTCTCCTCAGTGCCACCCAGTATGGAGCTGATGATCTCCGGGCGGCTCTCATGGATGCGCCCCACCACATCGGCACCGTCGTCCATGGTGATGTGGGGCTGATGGTCGATGACCCGGTCGATGTGCTGATAATAGGTCTCGGTATCCTCGCCTNNCCACCCCGTAGTGCTGAAGCAGGGCCGCAGCCGTATCATCTTGGGTCGACAGCGGATTGGAGGCGCAGGCCACCACATCGGCGCCGCCGGCCACCAGGGTTCTGAGCAGGTTGGCCGTCTCGGTGGTGATATGCATGCAAGCCGATATGCGCAGCCCTTCCAGGGGACGCTCCTGCTTGAAGCGCTCCCTGATACCTGCAAGCACAGGCATGTCGCGATCGGCCCACTCGATGCGGGCTCTACCCGCGTTTGCCAAGGTTATGTCTTTGATATGGTATGGCATGACTTGTTATTCCTCTCCGATCAGCCAATTGCGTACACAGGAATCTGCTCCCGAAAAACGTATGGGATTATATTACACTTTTATGCTTTCAAGCGCCTGGCAACTTCCAACAAAAAGGTCTTTGTGTCGACCTTCGTCTTGTTTTCAAGCTGCGAAAGTGCGTAGAGATCACCGGTCATCACGCCGTCTTCGATGGTCTCAAGCGTGGCCGCCTCCAATTTCCGCGCAAAGGCGAGCAGGTCATCCGAGCCATCCAGTTCGGCGCGCTTCCTCAAAGCGCCCGTCCAGGCAAACAGGGTGGCCACCGAGTTTGTGGACGTCTCCTTGCCCTCGAGATGCTGATAATAGTGACGCTGCACGGTGCCGTGGGCGGCTTCATACTCGTAGTAACCCTGCGGCGAAACCAAAACCGAGGTCATCATGGCCAACGAGCCAAAGGCCGTAGCCACCATATCACTCATCACGTCGCCGTCGTAGTTGCGGCAGGCCCAAATGAACCCACCTTCGGAGCGCACGACACGGGCTACGATATCGTCGATCAGCGAGTAGAAATACTCGATACCCGCCTCCGCGAACTTCTCACTGTAGTTCTCGGAAAAGACCTGCTCGAAGATATCCCTGAAGCGTCGCTCATAGGTTTTGGAGATCGTGTCCTTGGCACCGAACCACAGATCCTGACGAGTGCTCAGCGCGTACTGCATGCAAGCGTGGGCAAACGACTCGATGGAGGCATCGGTGTTGTGGATCCCCTGGATGATGCCCGTCGGCGCGGTGGCGTGGACGAAGTCGTGGATGAGCGCTCTCTTCTCCTTACCGCCGGGAGCGGTGGCAACCAACTCGACCTTCGCGCCGGCCATCGGACCGTCGATTTGCATTTCGGTGTTTTTGTAGATGTCTCCGTAGGCATGACGGGCGATGGTGATCGGAGCCTTCCATGTGGGGATATAGGGAACGATGCCCTCGACCGTTATCGGAGCCCGGAAGACCGTGCCGTCGAGTAGCGCGCGGATGGTGCCGTTGGGGGACTTGTACATCTCCGTGAGCCCGTATTCCTGCACACGTTCGGCGTTGGGGGTGATGGTTGCGCACTTCACACCTACACCGTGGCGCTTGATGGCTTCGGCGGCGTCGATGGTCACCTGATCCTTGGTGCGCTCACGCTCTTTAAGGCCCAGGTCGTAGTATTCGGTGTTGAGCTCCACGTAGGGCTCGAGCAGGATCTCCTTGATCCATTGCCAGATCACCCGCGTCATCTCGTCGCCGTCGA
>DOMT01000160.1 GCA_003509825.1 Coriobacteriia bacterium | reverse complement strand
AATGCAGTAACCTCTCAGGAAAAAACCGAGGCGGCACGGTTGGGAATGGGTATCGCACGATATGGGGCTGCACAGGAACTGCTCTCTCTCGACCCGACTTATACCCTGGAAGATTGCCGCAACATGAGTATGCGTGAAATCCGAGCTTATATAACCGAACTCGACCCCACAAACCCCTACGCCTTGGGGCAAGGTGCCCAACAAGGTACGGAAAACGGAGATGGCGGCCAAGGCAACGGCCAGGGCCGAGGGAACGGTCAAGGCNNCTCAAGGCATCGGACAGGGCAACGCTCAGGGCAATGGTCATAGCGGCAGCCAGGGTAACGGCAACGGACAAGGCCGAGCCGGCGGTCAAGGCAGCGGCAACGGTCGCCGGGGGTAGTCTTACATTTACAACTGCGAGGTCTTGTTCTACTCCTCGCTTGGAGCATCACTCTTGATATCGCCTGCCATCAGCGGTTCGGGATCCTTGTCACCCACATCGATGCCGCGTAGACGGCTGAGGGCATATATCAGATGGTAGACGGCGAGTGCCGCCAGCGTGCCGACGGCGATTCCTGTCAGGGTGGATTCGCCGATCCGGAAGGTGAAGTCCGCGATACCGACGACCAGCGGAATGGCGGCGGTGGTGATGTTGATCGATTTGGAGAAGTCGACGCGATTCTCAACCCAGATACGCACACCCAGCATACCGATCATGCCGTAAAGCAGGATGGTTGCGCCACCGAGCACACCACCCGGTACCGATGCCACGGCAGCACCGAACTTGGGACACAGCGACAGTATCAAGGCGCCACCGCCGGCGATCCAATATGCGGCGGTCGAATACACCTTCGTCGCAGCCATGACGCCGATGTTCTCGGCATAGGTGGTGGTACCCGAACCTCCCCCGAGACCCGCCAGGGTTGTACCCAGGCCGTCGGAGAACAGCGCCCGACCGATGCTGCCGTCGAGGTCCTTGCCGGTCATGACACTCACGCTTTTGATGTGTCCGATGTTCTCGGCGATCAACACCAAAATCACAGGCAAAAACATCGGCAGGATGGAAAAATCCACCTCGGGGGTCACAAACTGCGGTAGCCCGAACCAGGCCGCATCGTTGATGGTGGTGAAGTCCACCTCGCCACGAATGACCGCACAGATATAACCGATGAGTACGCCGATGAGGATGGAGAGGCGCCCGATAAGCCCTTTGAACAGCGCCGCGATTAACACGATGGAAACGAGTGTTACGGTGGCGGTGACGGGTGAGACGGTAAAGTTGTTATAAGCCGCGGGAGCCAGGTTGAATCCGATGAGTGCCACGATGGTGCCGGTGACCACCGGGGGCATCAAAATGTTGATCCAGCGGGTGCCTACACGGGTGACGATCAGACCGATGACCGCCAGCAGGATACCGGTGGCCAGGATGCCGAAGACGGCAACCCCGATGCTCATCGACTTAGCGGCGATGATGGGGGCTATGAAGGCAAAGCTGCTCCCCAGATAGCTCGGCACCTTGTTGCGGGTGATGAGCAAGAAGAGCATCGTCGCGATCGCCGAGAAGAACAGGGTGGTTGCGGGGGAGAAGCCCGTGAGCAGCGGCACCAAAAACGTGGCCCCGAACATCGCCACGATATGTTGGAGCCCGATCCCCGTGGTTCTCAGCCAGGTCAGGCGTTCATCGGGGTTGACCACGTCCTTGGGTCCGAGTGTTTTTCCGTCACCGTGCAGCTTCCAGCTGAACATTCCAGCCATGTTTCCTCCTTCTCATGCGTAGGGTTTCTTCAAAATCCGTCAGGGTTATCCGATCGGCATTCAGTCCACGAATCCATACAATCTATCGCCCGCGTCTCCCAGCCCGGGAACGATATAACCCTGCTCGTTCAATTTTTCATCGAGCGCTGCGACGAAAACATCCAGACGCACATTTTCGTGTTTCTCCGCACATTTCCGTAGGGCTGCGACACCTTCGGGAGCTGCAAGGATGCAGATGGCGGTGATGTCGGTCGCGCCGCGTTCCACCAGATAGTTGACGGTGTCGATAAGGGTGCCGCCGGTGGCGAGCATCGGGTCGATGATGTAGCACTGTCTGCCTGTGAGATGGTCGGGTAGGCGGTTGGCATAGGTGATCGGTTCGAGTGTCTCCTCATTGCGACGGATGCCCAAAAAGCCGACTTCGGCCATCGGCATCGAGTGTATCATGCCGTCCAGCATACCTAGGCCGGCTCTGAGCACCGGTACGATGATCGGACGGGGATTCGTCGACAGGTGCACACCCTTGGTTACGCAAAGGGGCGTTTCGACATCGACGATGTCGGTTTTGACGTTACGGGTCGCCTCATAGGCGAGCAACGAGACGATCTCATTCGTAACGACTCTGAATGTTTCGGTGGGGGTGGATTTCAAACGGAGGAGCCTCAATTTATGGGCTACCAGCGGATGGTCGATCACCTCAAAACGCATCGGATCTCCTTCTTGTGAAAACAGCGCAACGCCAACGAGCGCCAGCGCGTATATTGCTGTGTAAATCATACCACTGGAGGAGCGGCTAGAGCACGTAATCGACGCCATGGATGGGTCTGTGATGGGTTTCGGTATGGTTGGGCCGAAGTGCCCCATGAGTCGTATCGGGAAGGATTCGACCCTTGTTTGAGCGTCGAACCGGCTTTGACTTCGGAAGATGACTGTCGATTCATGCGAATGGGCGGGCGACAAGTCCGTCGTCCGCCCATTCGGTTTGAATAAATCGTACACGTTAGATTTAAAGCTGTTACTTCAGCTTACGCGTTCGGGAAGAAGATACCCGACAGGCCCGATAAAACGATCAGTACGATCGCGGTGATCAATCCCAGTAGTGAGATGATCAAACCGGCGATTGCAAAGGCTCTCGGGATTCTGAAGACACCGATGAACGAGAGGATCAGACCGGCTGCCCAGACTATCCAACTGATGACCTGTGCCCAGCCGGGCCATCCGACGGTCGGCAGGAAGCTCATGACCAAAGCTATCAAAGCCAGGATGAAACCGATCATACCGATGCGGTTTTCATGGGCTGCCTTATTGGCGTTGTCATAGTGGCTGTGTACTTGGGACTGTACCTGGGATGCTGCACCGCCGACCTTGTCGGAGGCGAATGATNNNGCGCCGGTCACGTGTGAGGCTGCGCTGCCGACCTTATCCGTGGCAAATGACGCAACGTCACCGACCTTGTCACCTACCTGTGATACCGCCCCGCCGACCGCTCCGGTCACATGCGATGCCGCA
>DOMT01000151.1:785-3872 GCA_003509825.1 Coriobacteriia bacterium | reverse complement strand
CAAGGCGGTGATCTGTTCGGTGAGATCGGAAATCTCCTGCTGGGCGAACTCCTTCATCTCGGCGTTGCTTTCGGACCTGAGTAGCTCACGCGCATCGCTGAGATCCGAACTCGCCGACACGTAGGTGCGCGCGAGTTTCACGAGGTCGGCCTGGGACGAATGTTCCTTGGCCAGCCGCGTGTATTCCTTCTGATCGGAAAGAACCTCGGGGTCGCCGAGACGAGCTTCCAGTTCGGAATATGATTCGATGATCTGTAAGAGTTTTTCTAACATANNATTCATCGTATGTTGTACGGAATTTGAAGGAATATCCTGCTGTGAACCGTCCAGGCAGGATGTTGCTGTATAAGGGAGTTTGCGGCAAGACATCCGTTATTTCTTCCGTAGCATCTTCTCCATCGCCGCACGCACATCGGGTGAAAGCCTGTCTCCGAGCGTGCGTTTTTTCACCTGTTGCTCCGAAACCTCCTGCACCTCCCGTTGCACGATCTGCATCTCATTGGCAAAACCGGCGGCCGACATCCGCGTCACTTTGCCGCCCAACACCGTCCACTGTGTGGCGGCATCGGAGGTGATGACCAAAATCTCCCTACCCTTTTCGGAAGCCTTGCGTGCCAGCTCCTCGATAACGCTATCCGCCGAGACACCGGCGGGAGAAAAGATCACCTGTATGCCCGCCACCTTTTCGGGTTCGCCGGTGGAGCCGGGGTTACCCGCCCCGTCGAACACGATCGTCGCCTCATATTCGCGCCCGGCAAAGGTGGCCACATCGGCGATGAGCGCATCGCGCCCGGCATTGAAGGCGTCATCGGTATGGTCGGGCGCGCGCTCGGTCACATGCGAGTAATACCCGCTGCTCCTCAGCACGTTATAACCATCAACCAACAGGGTTTTCATCAGGAGCCTTTCCGCATGCCCGAACCTTTATCACCGAATTATATCCGAAGACCCTTACGCCCTTATAGGCGAAACACGAAAGCGTGTGCGTCGGCAAGTGCACGATGCTCCTCCATCCCCCGTTACATTCGATGTCACCACGCCCTTGTAGTCGAAGCAGCAAGCAGCGCAAATATTTGTATTGCAAAAGGATCACTTCTGCAATACAATAGTGCAATTCTTTTCGTTTTGCGCCACGATTGAAGAAGAACCCCGATGAATATGTTTCGATAGGATTCGACAACAAAGGGCGCCTCATCGAAATGATCGCACTACGAAGCAAACACGGCGAATGCTGATATACCATGCCAAAACGCCGCCGACCAAAAAGATTATGGCAGAATTAGATGGCGAAAGGAGATGAAATGGATCGGCAGAAACTAAGCGAAAAATTCAATGTTACCGAAGAACAACTTGATGCTTGGGCCAAAGAATACGAGGAAGGAACCTGGAAAGGTCGCCTCGGTGAGGTGACCATGGGTCGTCCTAGAATTTATGATGAGGATCTCGAAACCATATCGTTTCGTCTACCGGTATCACGCATCAATGCGATCGAAGCCGTGACGACGCGCAAAGGAAAATCGCGTTCGGAGTTTCTACGTGAAGCGGTGGACATGGCTCTGATTGCAAGTGCGAAGGAAGCCTGATCGTCCACAGCGAAAAATTTCACGACGATACCCACCTGTAAAAACAACCGGAGGAGTGAACGGGAATATGAAGGCTTTATTGCTCAACGGAAGTCCACAGAAAAGCGAGAGTACCTACACGGCGCTACAGCAGGTAGCGCGTGGCCTTACCGACAACGACGTGGAGAGCGAGATCGTTTGGCTCGGCAACTCCCCCATCAGGCCCTGCATCGCCTGCGGCGGCTGTGGAGAAACGCAACGCTGTAAGTTCGGTGACGAAGACGGGATCAATGCCCTGATCGAAGCCATCCAGGCCGCCGATGCCCTGGTCATCGGATCGCCGGTGTACTTTGCGGGCATGAACGGAACACTTAAGGCTGCGCTCGACAGGACTTACTTCGCCGCTGCCTCGACCTTCGCGTTCAAGCCCGCCGGCGCCGTCGTCTGTGCGCGCAGAGGCGGCACCACCGCAGCACTCGATCAGATCCTCAAATACCCGCTCTACGCCCAGATGCCGGTGGTGAGTTCGTTTTACTGGACGATGGTGCACGGGCGCACCGGCGAGGAGATTTTGCAGGATGAGGAGGGCGTACACTGCGCCTACCAGCTCGGCGCCAATATGGCTTGGCTACTCAAATCCATCGAAGCCGGACGCGAAGCGGGAATCGCTCCGAAGCCGATTGAGAACCGGGCCTGGACGAACTTCATCCGCTGACAATCGAGCGGCACGAAACATCGCGGGATGCGAAACGGCTCCAAACCGTTTCGCATCCCGTTATTTCCGATCAGAAGTTGATGACCCCGATGCCGTTGAGGAATATCCTCAAGCCGATAAGCACCAAGATGATGCCGCCGACAAGCTCGGCTTTGGCCTTGTACTTGGTGCCGAAAACATTGCCGATCTTCACGGCGATCATCGACAGCGTAAGCGTGATGATACCGATGGACAGCACCGCAAAAACCACGTTCATCTCGAAGAAGGCGAAGGTCACACCGATAGCCAAGGCGTCGATGCTGGTGGCAACGGCGAGCGGCAACATCTTCGCCCAACCGAGCGACGCCTCCTCGCAGGAATCCTCGTCGTCATCGTCTTTTTGTAAAGCCTCCCAAATCATCTTTCCACCGATGATGGCAAGCAGGATCAGCGCGATCCAATGATCGAAGGCCGTGATGAAGCTCGCGAACGTGGTGCCGAGCAAATACCCGGTCAGCGGCATCACCGCCTGGAAGATACCGAAGTACAACCCGACGATAAGACACTTCTTTATCGTCACCTTTTTCATGGTCAGCCCGATGGTGATGGAAACGGCAAAGGCATCCATCGACAACCCGATAGCCAACAGTACCAACTCTACAATACTCATGCTCTTCCTTACTCGTAAGTGGGCGTCAGCTGCCCGATCCGAACGTGCGTAGAAAACAAAAAACCCAGGTAACCATGTGGCTATTACCTGAGCTTCCATTCCTGAAGATCACGTATAGCCGCGAAAGTTATACATGAGTCTCGTTTTTTAAGACAAGCCAG
>DOMT01000151.1:0-729 GCA_003509825.1 Coriobacteriia bacterium | reverse complement strand
CAAGAGGAAGAGGTCGCCACCCCCCGAAATGCGATACGGTTACCCATTCATTGATTTTTAGACGAAACAAACTTACAACTCGCAGCGAACCGGACAAAACGATGCCTGTTATTCGGCGGAAACAGGCTGAAGATCCCCCTGCTTCCCGGTTTTAGCACTGCGGACCACAACCGCACAGATACCGCCGATCAGGCAGACGGGGACGCAAAAGACGAGGGCTGCCATGTTCCATCCGAGAGCGGTGGCAATCGGCGCAAAAGCCGCTGCGCCGATCAGGATGCCGAGATTTTGCAAACAAGCCAGGATCGCCATGCCGAAACCGACATGCGCCCGATCCTTCGCCAGCAAGGGGATGAGGGAAAAGACCCCGGTGGCACCGGCTGCCGAAGCGAGGGCCATGAGTGCGATGAACACCCACACCATCGTCAGGGAGTCACCGAAGCCGAAGGTGAGAAAGACNNAATCCGCCCCGAAGAGCGCAAACACAATGAATCCCTTACGGATGTTAAACCTGTCCGCAACAAATCCGGCAAGCGGCCCCAAGAACAGTACCAAGATATTGGTAAAACTCGATACCGAACCCGCCACCTGCGTATCCATCCCGTGCACGTCGGCCAGATAGCTGGGATAAAACCCACTGACCGCACCGTTGTTGATGATGTTCCAAGCACAAAACGCCAGCGAGACCAATACGATGCCGATGATATCCGGCTTGGGGGAAGAGGTGGC
>DOMT01000199.1:1820-4255 GCA_003509825.1 Coriobacteriia bacterium | reverse complement strand
GCCCATGCAAATGGCGTTTCGGGTATTTAGCGGGTTTTACGAGGGCAACAGCCGACGCGGACACCCTTATCTCGTTCATCGAGCATCTCACAGATGCACTCGGAGCCCTGAAAAGCCCCGAGTGCATGCCCACCCCTTCGACACTACATTCCGTCGTTGGTGCGGATGGTGTCGATTATGCTGTTGCCCTGCAGGCGGGCGGTTGCAAAGCGGGTGGTTATGAGCATGACCACGAATACGCCGACGAGACAGCCGAGAACCGTCANNAGTCGATACCGGCCGACTGGCTAATGAAGTAGTAGACCAGATACGAGGCCACAAGTCCGATCGGCAGGCCGATGACCAGCGCCTTGATCGAGCAGGAAACGCTTTCGAGGCTGAGCATATGCCTCAACTCCGCGAAGGTCATACCCACACTGCGCAAAACGGCGAACTCCCGGGAGCGCGAGCGCACGTTGGTCGATATGGTACTGATGATATTGGTGAGCGCTATCAGCGTCAACACACCCACGAAACCGAAGACGGGAAGCATCATCAGCGTGGTCATATTACGTGTCCGGGCCAGCTCCACACTCAAATCCTGAACGATGACGTTGACCCCGATACCGTCCACCACGGTGGCACTCATGTGCTCCGGCTCCACAACCGGCATGGGTTCACGGGATCTGCCGGCTTTAAAACTCTCTCCGTCGGGAGTCTTTAGCCACGCCATGAACGCCTCATCTCCCCTTTCGGCACTATGGTAACCCGACGCAACCATGCTGTGTACGAATCCGTCCGCGTAGCTCGAAAATGCAGCGGAGCTCTCCGTCGAGACGAACCAGCTGTAACTCAAAACATCGAATCCGGCCTGGGGATCGCCGGATGCTGTCTGCACCCCGAAGTCGGCGGGGACGAGAATCGCCAGGGTGCTCTCGTCGCGCATGATATGCAGCACCTCATCCGGCACCTCGCCCATGCCCAACTCCCCGTGAAGCGGCACCGTGATCGTCGCACCGTAGTCGTCACTCAATGACAGCTCCGATAGCCTACCGTCGTACACCAAAGGCTCGAACTCGGCATGCTTGTTGTTGAAGGAGTATTGATACCTGAAGTGATTGAGTAGGATGTTGGAACCTGCGGGCACGCCGGCTTTTTCGCAGAGAGCGGCATAGTGAGCTGCATCAACCGTAAAAAGGGTGACCCGGATATTTTGAATCCGAGCCCCGTCGACGGACTCGGAAAGAGCCTCCGGGTGCCCTTGAGGTGTGTTCGTACCGAGTATCCTATCTTCTGTCGCCGTCTGCATCTGCTCCGTCAACAGCTCTTTTTGCACGGTCGTTTTATAACCGACGTTCGAGCCGACGCCGAAGACCGAAGCGCCGGAAAACCCGGCCAACTTATCGGTAACCGCCTGCACCACACCGGCATCCGGAGCCGCATATCTCATACCCTTCGGACCGTTCTCATCACTGCCACCGATCGAGTGTGTCTCGCTGCGGAAGTTTACGATCACGTCGGCGCCGACATCCGGAAACACCAGCGCCGTGAGGTTGTTCATCTGCACCGCGATACTGCCGCCCGTTATGCAAAGGATGATACTGATGGCAAGCGAAACCACCGTCGCACGCAGGTTGCGTTTGTTGCGTCTTGCACTGCGCGAAGCCAGCTCGCCCGTAAAACCGAACAGACGACCCATCACGCGGCCCGCCCGGCGTTTCTCGGCCTCCACCTTCACCTCGCCTGCGCCACGGATGGCGTCCATGGCGGGAATGTTTGCCGCCTTACGCGCCGGTAGCCAGGCCGACAACAACACGGTACCCGTCGCTACGGCAGTCGCAGACAGTATCGCCTGCCAGGCAGGGATGAACTTGAGTGTGAGCGCTCCACTGCGCAAAACCAAGACGTCGCCGAGGAGCTCGTTGGCGATTTGTATGCCTGAGAAGTGAACGAGCAACCCGAGGCCCAATCCGACGGGGATTCCGAGTACGCAAAGCCAAAGCCCCTCGTAAATCACGGTTTTTACGATCTGTTGTTTGGTGGCACCCACACTTTTGAGTATTCCGAACTGCGTAGTGCGCTCCGCGGCACTGACGCGAAACGCATTGGAGATCACCGTGCAGGTGGCAAATAAGATGATGGTCACGAGCACCGCGGTGATACCGGAAAGTCCCGCCGTATACAGGGCGAGCGTTGTGGTGTCCTTGCCCGCATAGTCGACCAGCAGCGCATGACCGCTGGCCACGAACCCGAAAATCGCCGTGATCGCCGCCACGGAGAGAATAATGCCCAAAAGCGTCCACATGCTGCGGCTGCGATTGACTTTGAGTTGGCTGAGAGCCAGTTTAGCGGGGATTTTCATCGCACGACCTCATCTTTGAGGATCCGGCCGTCGGACACGGTGATCACCCGGTCGGCCTGGAGCGCGATCTGCTCGTCGTGGGTGATGATCAACA
>DOMT01000199.1:1506-1801 GCA_003509825.1 Coriobacteriia bacterium | reverse complement strand
GTCGAGGTTGCCCGTAGGTTCGTCGGCCAATATCAGCTCGGGGTTGTTGATCAGCGCCCTGCCTAAAGACACGCGCTGTTGCTGCCCGCCGGAAAGCTGCGTCGGCAGATGCTTGGCCCTCTCGCTCAAACCGATCAGCTCCAAAATCACCTGCAGGGTGCTTTCGTCCGGCTTACGCCCGTCCAGCAGATACGGCAACATGATGTTCTCTTCGGCGGTGAGCGTGGGGATGAGGTTGTAGAACTGGTAGACGATACCGATGTTGCGACGGCGGAAAATCGCCAGCTCGCTCTCG
>DOMT01000199.1:0-1378 GCA_003509825.1 Coriobacteriia bacterium | reverse complement strand
CGCCCTTGCCGTATGTTTTAGTAAGCCCCTTTACTTCCAGGATGGCCATATGAATATCCTTTCGTCGTTTAAGTATTCACGATGAGTATGAAGGGTGAATGTGACTCTGCGGTGACTGCAAGCCCGCGGTCTCGGTGACGATTCCGTCACTTTGGCGTTGTTATCGGGATTGTTTGTAGAATTNNACGTGGCACCGCCGGGCACCTCGCCGAGGCGCTCCACGGCCGAAAAGCCGCCGCCGTCCACCTGGATGTCACCTTCCTGACCACGCATGATCGCCAATGCCAGAGGTAGACCGATGCCGAAACCGAACTCGCTCCGGGAACCCTCGAAGCGTCTGAACAGCCCCGCGACCTCGACCTTACCGATACCCGAGCCGCTGTCGGTGACCGAAATCCAGGCGCAGATCGGGTTTTTACCCGACTCGATCACGATCACGCCGGCTTCGGGCGAGTACTCCGAGGCATTCTTGATGATATTGGTGAGCGCCTCCGCGGTCCAACGTCTGTCNNCCTCTCACCTTAACGCGCTGACCCCTTTCGTCCAAGCGAACGAGCAAAGGCTCCAGTGCAAGGTCGATCAACTGCCCGGCCTCGACGTTTTCGGGCGAGAAGCGCACCACACCGGCATCGAGCTTGGCCAGCTTGAGCAAAGCGTCCACCAGCCACTCCATGCGCTCCAGGCTCTGCCTGATGTTGGCGATGAACTCGGCTTGCTTATCCGGCGGCGCACCCTCCAAAAGGTCGGCCATCACCATCATCGAGGTGAGCGGCGTCTTTAACTGATGGGAGATATCCGCGAGCCGGTTTTCCATGGCGTCACGGTCGCGCTGCAATACCCCGATCTGTTCGTTTTTCAGGTCGGCCAGGGTATGCACGTCGTTTTTGAGTATCGAGAGAGCGCCTTCGCGGTGATCGCGCAGATCGACCTGCTCGCCGTTGATGATCCTGCGGATATCCGCGGACAGCTTTTCGATATCACTGCGCTTAATCGGCACGATAGCCCATTCCCCGCACCGTCTCGATACGGGCGGCATCGCCCAGCTTCTCGCGCAGCCGCTTGATGTATACGGTCAAGGTATTGTCCTCAACGAAGCTGCCGGCACCGTCCCAAATCCCCTCGAGGATCTGTGTGCGCGAAAGTACCTGCCCTTTATGGGTGGCAAACAACAGGAGCAGACGGTATTCCAAAGCGGTGAGGTCGAGCAAGGTGTCACCCACATAGGCCTTTCCGGCGGCGGTATCGATCATAACGTCACCGAGCAGAAGCGGGGGCCTTACTCGGGCGTCGGCGCCTATATCCCTTGACGCATCTTCGGCTGTCGCAGCGACGGCATGTGTCCGAAGCGCTCGCTTGACCCGGGCCAGAAGCTCCCGTA